>DASZQL010000058.1:0-5651 GCA_035549675.1 Phycisphaerales bacterium
CGAGCAACTCATCATCGCGCTCCGCGATTCCGGCGTGAAGGGCTTGACGTGCATCTCGAATAACGCGGGCGTCGATGACTGGGGCCTTGGGCTACTCCTCCAGACCCGCCAGATCCGCAAGATGGTTTCGAGCTACGTCGGCGAGAACGCCGAGTTCGAGCGGCAGTTCCTGTCGAAGGAACTGGAAGTCGAGTTCAACCCTCAAGGGACACTCGCCGAGCGCATCCGCGCGGGCGGCGCGGGGATCCCCGCGTTCTACACCGCCACGGGCGTCGGGTCACCCGTCGCCGATGGCAAGGAGTTGCGGGACCTCGGCTTCAAGGGCGTCAAGCGCACCTATGTTCTCGAAACGGGCCTCTGGGCCGATATCGCTCTCATCAAGGCACAGGTCGCGGACAGGTCGGGCAATCTGATCTACAACAAGACCGCGCGGAACTTCAACCCGATGATGGCCACGGCGGCGGGGCTGGTCCTCGCCGAAGTCGAGCGGGTGGTCGAGACCGGCGAGATCGACCCGGATCATGTTCACACGCCGGGCAACTACGTCGACGTGGTCGTGGCGACGAAATCCGAAAAACGCATCGAGCAACGGACGGTGCGGCAGGCCTGATCGCCGAACGTCGCTCCGCTACAACAACGGCCCGAGCAACTTGGCGAGGTCGTCGAGCACCTGCAGGTACTTCGGCCGATTGATCCATCTTTCGCGGTCCACGGCCGTTGCGCGCTCCATGTAGCCGTGCTGGCACCATCGGATCAGATCCGTGACCTGCTGGCCGAAGAGCAGCAGGGTCAGCTCGAAGTTGAGCTGGAAGGACCGCGTATCAAAGTTGGCGGACCCGACGAGCGCGAAGGCGTCGTCGATCGTGATGGTCTTGGCGTGCAGCAGCCCGCCGCTGTGCAGATGGATGTTGATCCCCGTTTCGATGAGGTCATGGAAGAACGCCCGGGCCGCGGCGTCGGTCAGCCGCTGGTCGCTCTTCTTGGGCATGATGATGTCCACCTTGACGCCGCGCAGCGCGGCGACGCGCAGGGCCGTGATGAGCGATTCGCTCGGCACCAGGTACGGCGTGGTCATCACGATGTGGCGCTCGGCCTCATGGATGGCGGCGACAAAGAGGTCCTGGATGTTGGTCACGTCGAAGGTCGGCCCGCTCGGCACGATCTGGATCGGGACCTCGCCCTTTGTCGGGACGGGCGGGAAGAGGTCCGGTGTGTCGAGACAGGCGTTCGTCTCGGAGAACCAGTCCTCGAGAAAGACGAGCTGCAGCTGGTGGACCACCGGGCCGCGAAGGCGGAGCGTGAGGTCGAGCCACTTCCCGCCGCGTTTGTGGCCGTAGTTCGGATTGACGATGTTCTGCGACCCCGCGTACGCCACCTCGCCGTCGATGATGGCGAGCTTGCGGTGGTTGCGGAGGTCGATGCGCGCGAACAGGATCCGTAGCGGGTTGACCACGAGCAGCGGGACGACCTCCACGCCCGCCGCGCGCATCTCCGGGGCCATGCGGGAGAGCATCCCACGCGAACCGACGTGATCAACGATCACGCGGCACTTCACGCCGCGCTTCGCGGCCTCGATCAGCGCCTGGGCGACCCTGGCCCCCGTCTCGTCGTTCTCGTAGATGTAGTAGAGCAGGTGGACGTGCGACTTCGCCTTATTGATGTCGGCGATGAGGCACTGGATCATCTTGTCGGTCGCGGAAATCGCCTCGGCCTCGTTGCCCCCGAGGATGGGGAAGTCGGCGAGTTGCTGCGCGAGCCGGACGATATCGTGCTGCTTGGGATCGATGTCGGGCCGGAAGACCCGTTCCTTGACGACCTCGCTGCGGCGATTGTCGAAGACATGCCTCAGCGCGAGGTCGCGTCGCAACGCGCGCCGGCGGCCGAGGCGGCGCGTTCCCACCATGAGATACAGAACGAGCCCGATCCAGGGAAAGATATAGATCACAGCCAGCCAGGCCAGCGCGGTCGAGGGCTGCCGTCGGCGCACCACGATCGGGGTCATCACCCCGCGGATAATCCAATCGCTCGCCCAATAGATCCATCCCAGCACGCCGCGAGTATAGGGGTGGGCGCCGTGCCGGGGCCGCGGCGCGCGACGTGCGGCTTCATCGATCCCCCTCGGGCGCGCAAGCCGGCAGCGGGGAGCCTTTGTACTATTTCCCCCATGCCCCTGACGCGCGAACAGATCACCAGACGTGCCGCGAAAGAACTCCGCGACGGGTACATCGTCAACCTCGGCATCGGGATGCCCACGCTCGTCGCCAACTACATCCCTGCCGACATCGACGTGTGGCTGCAATCGGAGAATGGACTGCTCGGCATCGGGCCATTCCCGAGCGACGCGGAAGTAGATCCCGACCTCATCAACGCCGGCAAGCAGACCATCACCGCTCGCAAGGGCGCCGCATTCTTCTCTTCTGCGGAAAGTTTCGCGATGATCCGCGGCGGGCACATCGACATGTGCATCCTCGGCGCCATGGAAATTTCCGAGCAGGGCGACATCGCCAACTGGATGATCCCGGGCAAGATGGTCAAAGGGATGGGCGGAGCGATGGATCTCGTCGCGGGCGTGCAGCGCGTCGTCGTCACCATGGAACACAACGCCAAGGGCGGCGCACCGAAGATCGTCAAGAAATGCTCGCTGCCGCTGACGGGCCAGCGGTGCGTGGACCTGATCATCACGGATCTCTGTGTCCTCGAAATGGATGAGGCGAAGGGCTTGTTCCGTCTCAAGGAGCTTGCGCCGGGTGTGACCGCGGATGAGGTTCGCTCCAAAACCGAGGCGAACATACTTATGGACTCATCACCTTCGCTGATCGCTGTCTGAGATCCGGGTTGCCCGTCTTCTCAATAGATCGAAAACCGAACCGACTGTTAAGGAAAGTTCTTGAGTCGTCGGTGGTCGGATGTATGGTGTACGGGGACCGGTCCTGAGCCTCGGGCGTGGTTGCATTGAGCGGGCTCGGTCCTGTTGCGTGGGCCCTTTGGCATGAAGTCTGTGGTCGCGCGGTTGTCACTCGGTGAGGGTCCTTTACGCAAGGGCCGGCTCGGGGTGTCGGCCGGAGCGGTCTTTTTCCGGACTTCGCAAGTTCGACTGCAAGATCAGCCCGCGCCGGTTGAAGTCAGCGTGTGAGAAGGAGACCCGGCATGAATAGCTCGAGTTTCGGACGCCTCTTCCGTCGCGCCTGTCAAGCGCTGTCCCTGGTTATTGCTTCAACGGCGGTTGCGCAAACCCAGCCGCTGTGCTGCACGGACTTCAACTACTTCGACCTCAACGGCTGGGGCCCCTGCGCCGCGGCTCCGAATGTCACGGTCTCCATCGGATCGCCCGGCCCTTCGGGCAATCCCGGCGACAACTATCTTCGGATTGAGGACGAATCCGGCGCCTCCGCCGCGTGCTCGAACCAGCAGTGTGTCGGCGACTGGCGGCCCTACGCCAACAGCGGCTGCGGGGCCTTGTGCTTCGACGTCCGTATTTTCTTCGACGGGTGCGTGACCGGTATCCCCGCCTGCGAGCCCAACGGCTGGATCCCCATCACCCCGACGATCATCATCAAGAGCGGCACGCTCCGCGCGGTCTGGCGGGCCAACACGCACATCACCGTGGACATCGGCGATGCGCCCGGCTGGCACAACTTCTGCTGCGTTCTCGGCCCGCTCAACCCCGACGGCAGCCTGCCCTCCGACGACGTCGGTTTCTGGCAGATGCTCGACGGCGCGCCGAACACCGATTGGATGACGCTCCTCTCGAACGTCACCGAGATGCAACTCCCCATCGACTTCACGGCTAACCCTGCTGAGATTGCGGGCTACGACAACATCTGCCTCCGCAACGACCAGTGCCACTGCATGCAGGTCGAGACCACCCGACTCGATTGCGTCCCCAACGGCACGGGGAACACGCACACCTGGACGTTCTGCGTCACCAACACCTCCGGCCAGACGGCCAACGCGCTCTCCATCCTGGTCCCGCCGGGCATCACGCTCTCGAACCAGGCGTTCGCGATCAACCCGCCGCTGGCGAACGGTGATACGCGCTGCTTCACGCTGACGGTCACCGGCGCGCCGCAGGACATCGCGACGTGCTTCACATTCATCCTCAGACGCACGGTCGTCGGAGCGCCACCCACCGAGTGCTGCCGAGGCGACGTGTGCATCACGCCCCCCACGTGCTGCGTCGAAGTGCAAGGCACTCTGACCCAGACCGCGGTGGGATACCGCTACTGCTTCCACGTGACAAACCTTTCGGGCTTCCCGCTCCACCACCTCTTCATCGTGGATGACGATCCGGACAACGCCCCGAGCTACACGCCGCAGTACTTCACCATCTCGCCGCCCATTCTCCCGGGCACCAGCGGCGCCCAGCTCTTCTGCGTCGACATCATCGGCGCGACGCCCGGCTCGACCATCTGCTTCGACGTTGAGGTCCACGACGAGGATGTCGATCCCTGCTGCTACGAGCAGATCTGCGTGGACATCCCCGGCGCCTGCCCCTGCCCGAGCCCGTGCCCGCAGGGCGCGCGCCCCGAGCCCGAGCCGTGCGGCGAGCACATCAACGACGTCTGCGATCCCTTCAATCCCGCCGCGGTGTTCATCTCCCCGCCCGAGCCCAACTGCGGCAAGACGATGTCCGACGCGACGGGCGTCGCCGACATCGACTGGTGGTACCTCAACGTCACCGCCGGCACTTCCTACAACGTCCAGTTCGCCTCGCAGTTCCTGGCGAAGATCACCGTCTACTTCATGCAGCAGGGCGCCCCGTGCCCCGGCGAGATCATCCTGACACGCCTTGTTGACCCCTGCATCGACATCGCCTTCAGCTTCACGGCGTCGGGCACCGGCATCGCGGCGATCGTCATCGAGCCCGTCCAGCCCTCGCTTATCCCGTGTGCCGACTGCAACAACTACGCCTTCCGCGTCCTCCCCATGCAGATGTCCTGCCACGGCGACGGCAACATCGACGGCGTGATCGGTGTCGCGGACCTCGCGCCGGTCATCATGCACTGGGGCGGCGCCGGATCGGTCGGTGACTACGACTACGACGGCCACGTCGGCCTCAGCGACCTCGCGGTCGTCATCAATGAATGGGGCACGCGCTGCAACTAATCCTTCATTTCTGAACTCACCGGGCGGGCGCGCGAAAGCGCGTCCTCCCGATTCCTGTTCGAAAGACGCGGGCGAGCATTGTTCCGCTTGCGGCGCCATGTTCCCGAGCCAACCGTTCCGCATCGCGGCGTAGCCGTGCGGGTCGGTCAAACGAAAGCGATGTCTGCCATGCCGTCACCTGCTGCGATCATGACCCGGCGGCTTCTTCCCGCGCTCACGGTGTCCCTGGCGCCGATCGCATTCGGAGGGCAAGGGCAGACCACCGCACCGTTTCCCATGGAGTGCGGCCAATCGGTCGCCACCTTCTTCTCCGGCTTCAACTCGCCCGGCAACCCGCCGTCAGGCATTAACACGAGCTCGCCATCGGTCGCGGTCGTCGATAACCGCATCCCAGGCGCCGTGGTCCCCGACCCGGGAGCCGGACCGACCCAGTGGAACGCCGCGAACTTCACCAACGCCGCCGGCCCTTCGCAGGACCAGTGGATCGCCAAGAACCTTGGGCAGGTCTTCGGCGTGTGCCTCGATAACGCCAACCCGCCCAATAT
>DASZQL010000059.1:0-11279 GCA_035549675.1 Phycisphaerales bacterium
CCCCCGGCTCGTGAAAGCGAGCCCGAGGCCGTTCTGCAACACGAAAAGGGATGTCCCGGCACGGAGGAGTGCCGGGACGACCTGAGTGATTTCTGGCCGCACGCCCGCGGTGCACAGGGCCGCGGCCGGATGGTCCAGCCCTCCCCGTCGATCGCCGAGGCACACGGTGATCGAGGGGAACCCAACGCCCTGCTCCACGCGCTATGCCGGTGGAGCGGGGCGTTTGGCGTTTTTGGAGCGGGGTGCAGGATGCGAGGTGCGGCTTGGGGGAAAGGCAGGACCGATAGCGGGCGGAGGGTGGCCGGTGCAGGGGATGCTCGAAACCGACGGGTTTGGTGGGCCGATCGGATTGTGTAGACTCATCGTTTCGACCGGAATTGAGGCCGTCGGACCCGGTGGAGTGGACTGGGCGGCGGTGGTCACGAAAACATGGACCGCGTTCGTTTCCCGCTGAAACGGGCCGCTGATTGAGAGTGCTTGCAATGGCGAACTATCTGTTCACGTCCGAGTCCGTTTCGATGGGCCATCCCGACAAGGTCGCGGACGCGATCTCGGATGCGATTCTCGATGCGATGCTGGCGGGGGACTCGATGAGCCGCGTGGCGTGCGAGACGATGGTCTCGACGGGCATGGCGGTGGTATCGGGCGAGGTGACGACGAACACGTACGTGGACATCGATGAAACCGTGCGCCAGACGATCGCGAGGATCGGCTACACGGATGCGGACATGTGCTTCGACGCCAAGAGCTGCGCGGTGCTGATCACGCTGAAGAAGCAGTCGCGGGACATCGCGATGGGCGTGGACAAGGACGGCGCGGGCGACCAGGGGATGATGTTCGGCTACGCGAGCCGCGAGACGGAGCAGCTCGAGCCGGGGTCGTTCATGCCGCTGCCGATCTTCCTGTCGCACCGGCTGGTGGAGAAGCAGGCGCAGGTGCGCGCCAGCAGCGGGTTCCCGGGTCTGCGCCCTGACGCCAAGAGCCAGGTGACGGTCGAGTACAACGAGAAGGATGAACCGACTCGAGTCAGCACCGTTGTTCTCTCCACGCAGCATCACCCGATGTACAACGGCGCGAAGCAGGAAGAGCTCCGGGGTCTCGTACTGCACCAGGTCATCAAGCCGACGCTCGGCAAGTGGTGGCACGATGGCGTCAAGGTGCACATCAACCCCACCGGACAGTTTGAGATCGGCGGGCCGCACGGCGACTGCGGGCTGACGGGGCGGAAGATCATCGTCGATACGTACGGCGGCATGGGCCGGCACGGCGGCGGGGCGTTCAGCGGCAAGGACCCGACGAAGGTCGATCGTTCCGCGGCGTACATGGCGCGGTACATCGCGAAGAACGTGGTCGCGGCGGGGCTGGCGGACCGGTGCGAAATCCAGCTCAGCTACGCGATCGGCGTCGCGGACCCTACCAGCATCCACGTGAACTGCTTCGGGACGAACCGGGTCGATCCGGTGAAGATCGAGAAGGCGATCCGGGAGACGTTCAAGCTCACGCCGAAGGGCATCATCGAGTCGCTGAGCCTGCGGACCCCCATCTATTCGCCGACGGCTTCGCACGGGCACTTCGGCCGCAAGCCTGCGAAGATCGAGGTGGGCGGCAAGAGCTACGAGACGTTCACCTGGGAGAAGACGGACAAGGTGGACGCGCTGAAGAAGCTCTGCAACTGAGTAGTTAGCGCGTGAGCGTCGATGGAATGACAACCGGTTACTTCCTGCCTAGAGTGAAACCATGAACAGACCCAGCACCGGCCATCAGAAACCCAACGCGTTCACGCAGCCCGCCAAGCGGGGTGCGCCAACCGATTTCAAGCAAGACGGGAAGGTCGGCCAGCACGCCTCTGACGAGACGAAGAAGGACGGGGCGGCGCGCGGTCACTTCAAGAAGCGGCCCAAGTAAGACTCGGCTCAGTCGAAGGGCTCGACGCTTCGGATCGGTACATGAAGGGCGGCTCGTTCGGATATCCGCGGATGTCCGGCGGTTGTTCTGTTCTTCAGAGGGCCGGGCAGTCGGAATGAGGCCGGATTACCGAAAAACGGCACTTCGCGTGTCTCGTTGCGCGAGAACGGTGCTATTTTTGCAATGTGGGGTTCCGGATCCGGTGCGCATTGCGTGGCGCGCCTCTGAGTCCGGATGTGTGTGTGGCCGGTTTCGTCCGGCATTGCCGGATGAACGTCCGGAGCGGAGGAAGAAACGTGAAGAAGATCGTGAATGGTGTGTTGTTGATTGGCGCCGTGCTGGGCCTGTGCGGCGCCGCGTCGGCCGGATTCAGCGGCCAGACGATCCTGGGTCCGATCGGCGCCGGCGACTCCGTGGGCGGCGATACGACGGGCGCCAGCGACGATAACGACGGCTGGTACAGCGGCGATCACGTCTTCGACATCTGGGACGGCGGCGACGATGTGTGGTCGCTCAACTGGCTCGGCGGCGATCTGACGATCAACGTGTCGTACCCGGACCCGTCGCCAGTTGACATCGATCTCTTCCTCTACGTTCCCGGCAGCTACGACGAATCGTCGTACGACAGCCTGACCAACACCGGGTTCGAGACGATCACCGTCGCGGACGCTCCGGCGGGGAAGTATTACATCCTGCTCGATTCCACCGCGGGCACCGAAGGGGCGTACACGCTCGAGGTGCCGCAGGTGCCGGCGCCGGGGCCGATGGCGCTGGTGACGGGCGCCGGGCTTGTTGGCGTTTCGCGCCGCAGGCGGTAAGTCGACGGGATGCTGCGCACTACGGTCGGCTCAGGGCAGCCGCCTGTAGTGGCACGCGATCTTCGATAGTTCTTCAGACTCACGATCCCCGGTGACCCCGGGGATTGTTTTTTTGCGCGGCATCCGTTTCGGCGCGAGATGTTTCGCGTTGGGCGGCAACGCCTGTCAGGCCTTTACGCCCAGCATATGATGACGGCGGGTCATACCTTCACCCGGGCTGCCGCGGCCCGGTAGCGCACGGGACGATGACGCGGCATCTGATGATGAAGAACAACTCTGAACCGGTCCGGGCATCGGCATCCGGGGGGCGTGAGGAGCGGCGCGGGATTGTGTGGGGGGGCAGACAGCGTGCCGCGGTATGGATGTGCGGGCTTGTGTGCGCGGCCGGTGGCTTGTGGGGGTGCAAGCCCAAGACGAACACGTACGCGCCGCCGCCGGCGCCGGAGGTGACGGTCGCGCACCCGGTGCGGAAGTCGGTGACGCGGTATCTCGAATACACCGGCACGACCGAGGCGTACGAGTCGGTCGATCTCCGGGCGCGGGTGAGCGGGTTCCTCGAAGAGTTCCGTTTCAAGCCCGGTGCGGCGGTGAAGAAGGGCGACCTGCTCTTCGTGATCGACCCGCGCGTGTACCGAGCGCAGCAGCAGCAGGCGGCGGCGGACCTCGCGTCGAAGGAGGCGGCAGAGCACCTGGCGGAGGTGACGCTGGCGCGCGTGGAGGAAGCGAAGGAGTCGGAGGGCGTCTCGAAGCAGGACGTGGACAAGGCGATCGCCGACCGGGACGCGGCGAAGGCTCAGACCGAGCTCGCACGGGCGGCGCTGGCGGCGGCGGACCTGAACGTGGAGTTCACGGAGGTTCGGTCGCCGATCGACGGTCGGATCACGAAGAACCTTGTGGATGTCGGGAATCTCGTCGGCGCCGGCGGGGACCCCACGGTGCTCGCCACCGTCGTGGACACCACGCCGCTGTATGTCTCGGTGGATGTCAGCGAGGCCGACACGCTGATGGTGCGGCGGGCCCGGATCGCCCACAAGCCCGGCGCGGAGCCGGGTCAGATTGAGCCCGGCGTGTGGCGGCCGGTGAGCATGGCGACATCCGACTCCGCCGAGTTCAACATCATGGGTCACATCGATTATGTGGACCCGGCGCTGAACCCGCAGACGGGGACCATCCGGGTGCGGTGCGTGTTCGAGAACGAGGGCGGGCTACTCCTGCCGGGGCTGTTCGTGCGGCTTCGCATCCTGCTGGAGACAGACGAGGCGACGCTGGTGCCGGATATCGCGCTGCCGTCGGACCAGTCGGGACGGTACGCGCTGGTGGTGAACGAGAGGGACACGGTGGAGATCCGCCGGGTGAAGATCGGCGCGCTCGACGGCACGATGCGGGTGGTGACGGAGGGGCTGAGCCCGACGGACCGGATGATCGTCAACGGGTTGCAGAGAGCGCGGCCGGGGATCGTGGTGAAACCGACGGAACAGACGCTGCCAGCGGCCGCGACGTCAGCGCCATCGACTCCCGCAGCACCGGGTTCGGGCGCTCCCGCGGGCGAATCCAAGAAAGAAGAAGGACAGCCCGAGCCAAGTGGGAGCGGAGCGGGCGGGGGGGTGAAGGGGTCGAATGTTTAGTCAGTTCTTCATCCGCCGCCCCATCGTCGCGTGCGTGATCGCGATTTTGATCATGATCGCGGGCGGGGTCGCGTTCCCGACGCTGCCGGTGGCGCAGTACCCGGAGATCGCGCCGCCGATCATCCGTGTGACGACGACGTACCCGGGCGCGAGCGCGCAGGTGGTGGCGGACACGGTCGCGGCGCCGATCGAGCAGGTCGTCAACGGCGTCGACCAGATGATCTACATGGAGAGCACGTCGGCGAGCGACGGCTCGTACACGCTGAACGTGAGCTTCGAGGTCGGGACGAACGTCGATATCGCGTCGGTGCTGGTGCAGAACCGGGTGGCGATCGCGCTGGCGCAGCTCCCGGACGAGGTGCGCCGCCAGGGCGTCACCACGGACAAGGTCTCGACGAGCATCGTGTCGGTCTTCGCGCTGGGGCCGAAGGACCCGGAAAAGACGCCCGAGTTCAACGACCTGTATCTCGCGAACTATCTGCGGATCAACGTGAATGATCGGGTCAAGCGCATCCTGGGCGTCGGCGACACGCTCATCCGGCCCGGCAAGGACTACGGGATGCGGATCTGGATCGACCCGGACAAGCTCAAGGCGCGGTGGCTGACGACGACGGACGTCGTGAACGCCCTGCGCGAGCAGAACATCCAGGTGGCGGCGGGTGTGATCGGCCAGCCGCCCGCGCCGGACGACCAGGGCTACCAGTACTCGGTGACGACGCTGGGACGGCTGGTGGACCCGGCGCAGTTCGAGAACGTGATCGTCGTCGCCGACGGGAACCGCGTGGTGTACCTCAAGGACATCGCGCGGGTGGAGCTCGGCGCGCGATCGTACGACACGCTCGGGCGCATCAACGGCATCCCCGCGGCGCTCATGGTCGTCTACCAGACGCCGACGGGGAACTCGGTGGAGGTGGCGGAGAATCTCCGCAAGCTGCTCGGGACGATCACGCACGAGCTGCCCGAGGGGCTCGAGTTCAGGACGGTTTACGACACGTCGGACTTCGTGGTCTCCGCGATCGACGAGGTGTACCGGACGATCTTCGAGGCGACGGGGCTGGTCATTCTCGTCGTGCTGATCTTCCTCGGGAGCATCCGCTCGACCCTCATCCCGATCGCGGCGATCCCGGTGTCGCTCGTCGGCACGTTCTTCGCGATGAAACTCTTCGGGTTCAGCCTGAACCTGCCGACGCTCTTCGGTCTCGTGCTCGCGATCGGCATCGTGGTGGACGACGCGATCGTGGTGGTCGAGAACGTGGAGCGGAACCTGACGGAGCACCACCTGCCACCGAAGCAGGCGGCGTCGCGGGCGATGATGGAGGTGTTCGGGCCGGTCGTGGGCATCTCGCTGGTGCTGATGGCGGTGTTCCTGCCGACCGCCGCGCTGCCGGGGATCAGCGGTCAGCTCTACCGGCAGTTCGCGCTGACGATCGCGGCGAGCACGTTCTTCAGCGCGGTGTGCGCCCTGACGCTCAGCCCGGCGCTCTCGGGCGTGATCCTGCGTGAGCACGAGAAGGGGAAGAAGCACAACATCTTCAAGCGGAACTTCGACCGGGCTTTCGACGTGACGAGCAACGCGTACGCGCGGCTCGTGCGGTTCATGGTGCGGCCGGGGTTCATCGGTGTGTCGCTGCTGATGTTCGTTGGGCTGGCGGGCCTGATCGTGTGGTCCGTCGGCCGCGTGCCGACGGGATTCGTGCCGGACGAGGACAAGGGGCTTTTGATCGCGGAGATCCGGTTGCCGCCGAGCGCCAGCCAGGCGCGGACGCTCGAAGTCATCAAGAAGGTGGAGGAAGGGTTCCGGTCGACGGACGGGGTGAACTCGACGGGCGCGTTCCAGGGCTTTTCACTCATCGCGGGCAACGGGTCGAACTACGGCGTCGTGTTCGCGGGGCTCAAGCCCTGGACGTATCGGGTGCCCAAGGGCCGGGACTACCTGACGATGCTCGCCGAGGCACGCGGCAAGTTCGCGAAAATCCAGGAGGCGATCGTGATCGCCTTCTACCGCCCGGCGGTGGACGGCATCGGCAACGCGGCGGGCTTCGACCTGCGGCTCGAGGACCGCGGCGGCGTGGGCCGGATGCAGATGCAGCAGTTTGTCACCGAGTTCACCGCCGACGCGAACGCGCAGAGCAAGCTGGCGAACGTGAACAGCCCGTACCGCGCGGGCGTGCCGCAGCTGTACGCGGATATCGACCGTGAGAAGGCGAAGAAACTGGGCGTGTCGTTAACGGACCTTTTCGCGACGCTCAGCGTGAACCTCGGCTCGGCATATGTCAATGACTTCAACAAGTTTGGGCGCACGTGGCAGGTGACGGCCCAGGCGGAGAGCCAGTTCCGGCTCCGGTCGGACCAGGTGGCGAACCTGCAGGTGCGGAACAACCACGGCGACATGATCCCGCTGGGATCGCTGCTCAAAGTGCAGGAATCCACCGGGCCCGACAGCGTGATCCGGTACAACCTGTACCCCGCGGCACAGGTGAACGGGGCGAACGCCCGGGGCGTGAGCACGGGCGAGGCGATGGCGGTCGTCGAGGACATGATCGCGGCGAAGCGGCCGCAGGGGATCGGGTTCGAGTGGACGGCGCTGTCGTTCCAGGAGCAGCGCGCGGCGGGGACGGCGGGCGTGGTCTTCGTGCTCGCGCTCGTCGTCGTGTACCTGATCCTGTCGGGGCTGTACGAGAGCTGGTCGATTCCGCTGGCGGTGATTTTCTCGATCCCGCTCGCGGTGCTCGGGGCGATGCTGGGCCTGATGTGGCGGGGCATGGACAACAACATCTACACGCAGGTCGGGCTGGTGCTTTTGGTGGGCCTCGGCGCGAAGAACGCGATCCTCATTGTCGAGTTCGCGAAGGAGAACCGCGCGAAGGGGACGGGGATCATCGATTCGGTGGTCGAGGCGGCGCGGCTACGTCTGCGGCCGATCCTGATGACGGCGTTCGCATTCATCCTCGGCGTGCTGCCGCTGGTCAACGCGACGGGCGCGGGGGCGGCGAGCCGGCAGGCGATCGGCACGGCGGTGTTCTTCGGGATGATCGGGAACACGTTTCTCGGGCTGCTGTTCACGCCGGTCCTGTACGTGGCGGTGACGGCGGTGGGGGAGAAGGTGTTTGGGAGGAAGAAGGTCACCCCTGTCGCTGAGCCGCCGGGGTCACCGGGCACCGCGCACTAGGTGGCTTCGTGGAAGTGGTGGTCGGTCAATCCGAATAAGGATTGAACGATCAACGCGGCACCATGTGGAGCGCACGATGAACGCGGCAGGAACGGCGATGCGGATGGGAACGAACGTCGGGCTCAGCACGCTCCGTTGGATCGCGCGGGTGGGGAGCGTGATCAGCGTGGGGCTGCTCGGCGGCTTCGTGCTGACGGAGCTGGGGAACCCCACGCCCCGGGAGTGGGTGGGGCTGGCGCTGTTTCCGTTCGGCGTGATGCTCGGGATGCTGCTGGGATGGTGGCGCGAGCTGCTGGGGGGCGTGGTGACGGTGGGGAGCTTGGCGCTGTTCTATGCGTGGATGATCGTGGGGGATGGGCGCGTGCCGCCGGGGCCGTGGTTCTTGGTGTTTGCGGCGCCGGGGGTTTTGTTCTTGGTGAGCGGGATGGTGAGGAGGGGGCATGAGCGGCGGGTGATGCGGTCGTGAGAGGAAGCACTACAGTCGGCCCCAACCGGCCGCCTGTAGTGGCACGCGATCGGTAGATGTGGGGCGGAGCGCCTCAGCGCGCTCGCGGGGCACGCGGAGGAACCGCGTATCCCGGCACTCCGCACGCGGCTACGCGGCTTTGGTCGGCGAATAGAACAGCGTGATGAGCTGGTCGGCGGGGATTGCAACCATCGCGTATGCGTGGCCGTCGTCATCCGAGAATTCCACCTCGACGATTCCGGGCGCGAGTTGCTCGACGACCGTCCCGACCTGGCCGCGGACCAGTCCCTCTGCGGGGAGATCGGCGGCCAGGGCCACGACATCAAGCAGCTTGATTGACGGGCTTGTGTTCATCACTAGGTCAATTAGGGCCTAGATCACATGGCAAGTCAAGAGTCGGGGAATGTTTGTTTGATCGATGATCCATGCGCGGCGTGCCACGATGATTCAGCTCGGGGAATCGTCGTGCATTCGAAGTGCGTTAGTATTAGACGGCACGACAATCCGGAGGAATCGGATGCCGGGGCACCTGACCGTGATGATCGATATCATATACCGTAGTACTTCGATAACGCAGCGGACAGAATATTAGCCGCTGCACCTACGCCTACGTCCCATGCCCCGGTCGCTGCCTTTTTAGTCATCCCAGCTATCCAGCTAGCAACTTTGGGGCCGAATTGGGATGAAGAAATTGGTCGCGAGTCAGATTCAATGGCTTTCTTGAGTTCGTGAGTATCTTTGGGTGTAAGGCCCTGAGTATGTAAGAATTTTATCAGTTCCTCGAAGCTGTTTTGCGAAATCTGGAAAGACAGAGTTGAGGCGTGTGCGCCTCCAACCACCCCTAGCGTGCCGCCATAAACAGTTGTGTTGAAAATCTGCGATACTTGGTCAGCAGGCCGAGCAGCGCCTTTCTCTCCTTCGATTGGAATAGCGCCTTCTTTTTCTAGAGCAATAGAAAAATCTAGCAATTTATTACGCACGGCGTTCGAAATTTCTTCTAGCTCTGTTGAACTAATTGCGCCCCAGGCGTGTATGCAGTTCATTCCTTGATAAACATTTTGCCCTAATGCTAAGCTTAAATCACCCAAGGGAACGGTGAGTGGTTTCCCTTCCGACTGCTCGGAAAGGCGCTGCACCGAGGAAATGCTCTGCCGGCAATGAAATTTCTGAAGAGCTTTTTGAGATTGCTCAGGGAGACATGCGATTGGAATTGGAGCGTTTCGCAGTTCTCGTCCGAAGCCGCCAGAAAAATGCCCAGTAATCTGTAAGTCTAAAATCCGATAGTCCGGCACATCTACATCTCTGGGATACCCTTCGCTTTCCCAGAGAAGCCAATTGTCGAGCGGCTTGCTATTCAATCGCGCGGCGAGCACCTTACACATACGAATTATTTGGCCCAAGTCGCTGCTGGACTCCACTGCAGCTTGCTGAATTTTTCGAAGAAGCTCTATCGACATAGGTAGGAATTGTACCGCGCCTAAGATTACCCGCCTGCGCTTCCCTCACCCCCCGGCAGCGTCATCGACCACGGGTCGAGGTACTTGTTGAGGTCTTTCTCGCTCACGATCTTCTGCTCCAGTGCGAGCTGGCGCACCGTCTTGCCCTGTTTGTACGCCTCTTTCGCCAGGGCGGCGGAGCGGTCGTAGCCGATGACCGGCACGAGACTCGTGCACATGGCGAGCGAGCCCTCGATGAGCTCCTTGCAGCGCTCGGCGTCGGGCTCAAGCCCCGCCAGCAGGTTGTCCGTGAAAACCTCCGCCCCGCGGGCGAGGAGGCGGATGGATTCGAGGAGGCGCTCGGCCATGACGGGCATGGCGACGTGGAGGTCGAGGAGGCCGCCCACGCCGCCGGCGCCGGCGAAGGTGATGGCGCTGTCGTTGCCGATGACCTGGCAGACGACCATCATCATGGCTTCGACGATTACGGGGTTGACCTTGCCGGGCATGATGGAGGAGCCGGGCTGCACGGCGGGGATGCGGAGCTCGCCCAGGCCGCAGCGGGGGCCCATGCCCATGAGGCGGATGTCGCTGGCGATCTTGCTGAGCGAGACGGCGATGGTCTTGAGGTGCGATGAGGCTTCGACGACGCCGTCTTTCGCGTGCTGGGCTTCGAAGTGGTTGTCGGCCTCGCGGAACTTGGGGTGGAGGTTCGCGGGGGCGAAGCGGCGGAGCGAGGGCGAAACCGTTTTCGCGATCAGCGGCTTGTAGTGGGCCGTGAGCTGCGCGGAGACGAGCTTGCCGAACTGCGGGTGGGCGTTGATGCCGGTGCCGACGGCGGTGCCGCCGATGGGGAGCTCTTCGAGGGCGGCGAGGGCGAGGCGCGCGCGATTCTCGGCGTGGGCGAGCTGCGAGGCGAAGCCGCTGAACTCCTGGCCCAATCGGATGGGGGTGGCGTCCTGCAGGTGGGTGCGGCCGATCTTGACGAGCCTGTCCCAGGCGCGGGCCTGCTTGTCGAGCTGGGCGCGCATCTTCGCGAGCGCCGGGATGAGGTCGCGGCAGATTTCGGCGGCGGCGGCGACGTGGATCGAAGTGGGGAAGGTGTCGTTGGAAGACTGGCCCATGTTGACGTGATCGTTGGGATGAACGCCGCCGGCCTTGAGGTACGCGGCGTCCTTCGAGGAGCCGATGGGCTTGTCGCGGTAGAGGCAGATGAGGTTGGCGATCACCTCGTTGGCGTTCATGTTGGTGGACGTGCCGGAGCCGGTCTGGAAGACGTCGATGGGGAAGTGGGTGGCCCAGCCGCCGCGGTCAGTGAGGCCCGCGGCGATCTCATCGCACGCGCGGCGGATGAGGCGCGTGCGGGCGGGGTCCAGGCGCTTGAGGCGCTCGTTGACGCTCGCACAGGAAGACTTGATCGCGGCGTAGGCGGCTATGATCTCGAAGGGAACAGGGCGGCCGGAGATGGGGAAGTTGAGCACCGCGCGCTGGGTCGAGGCGCCGTAGAGGGCGTGGGCGGGGACGGTCATCTCGCCCATCGTGTCTTTTTCGATGCGGGTGACGGCGGGGCGGACAGAAGAGGCGGGCTTGGTCGAGCGGGCCATGAGGAATGACTCCAAAAAAGTGGGGGAAGAGTAGCAGACGATGCGATTTCGATTAACGTCGGAAACGCTGGGAGTTTGCTATCGGGGATGCAGGGAAGAAGGATTCCCCTTGCGACCTCGCCTCAGCGGATAAAGTCGGTTCCCAAGCGAGCACGTTCATGCCAGCAGAGTTGAACCACAAGGCATTTCATCAGCCGGCTGATCCGCATGGTCGGCTGTGGCGGTACATGGACCTGTCAAGACTCATTGCGATGCT
>DASZQL010000060.1:0-3254 GCA_035549675.1 Phycisphaerales bacterium
CTCCCTCTCCCTTTGGGAGAGGGCCGGGGTGAGGGCTACCTTCTTCTAGGGCGTGACTCAGATCTGATCTCGATGCGATTCCAACTTCTGTATGTTCCTCTGTCTTCCTCTGTGTTCCAAACATCTTCACTCGATGCCTCGATGGCTTGATGCCTCGATGCCTATCTCCAATCCACCACAATCTTCCCAAACTGCTCCCCCGCCTCCAGCTTTTCCCACGCCCGCCGCCCCTCCTTCCAAGGCACCACCGAATCCACCACCGGCTTCAGATGCCCCGCGCGGAAGAGCGCCGCGAGCTCGCGCATCTCGTCATTCGTCCCCATCGTCGAGCCCAGCACGCGGAGCTGATTCCAGAACACGCGCGCCAGGTCGGTCGTCGCCTGAGGCCCGCCGGTGTTCCCGGGTGTCACGTACGCACCGCCCCGCGCCAGCGACTTGATGCACGCCAGGTGCGTCGGCTTGCCGATCGAATCCACCGCCATGTCCACGCCGCGCTTGTTCGTCCACGCGCGGACCTCTTTCGACCAGTCTTCTCCCTGATCGAGGACGCCGAAATCCGCGCCGAGCGCCTTGGCCCGATCGAGCTTCGACTGGTGCCGGCTCGTGACGACGACCGGGCACGCCATCCACTTGGCGATCGCGAGCGCCGCCGTCGCCACACCCCCGCCGATCCCCGTGATCAGCACCGATTGGCCGGGCCGCAAGCCGCCCTTCGTCACCATCATGCTGTACGCCGTCAACGAAACCAGTCCGAACGCCGCCGCGGCAGCGGGGTCCGCCTTCTCTCCCACCAGCGCCAGATTGGTCGCCGGCGCGATGAACCGCTCGCAATGCATCCCGTTGATGTGCTCGCCGATCAACTCGTAATCCGGGATCAGCGTCGAGCCCGGCGGATCCCCGGGCCTCGTGGGAAAACCCTTTTCATATTTCGCGTTGACGATAACGCGCTTCCCGACCCACGCCGCGTCAACGCCCGTTCCAACCGCTTCAACAACCCCGCACGCATCGCACCCCGACACGCGCGGGTACGTCATGTCGATCCCCGGGATACCCATCCCGACCCAGATGTCCATGTGGTTGAGCGCCGAGCACTCTGTACGAATCACGACCTCACCCGCGCCCGGCGTCCGGACATCCGGCCAGTCCGCCACCGCCTCGATGCTCGGCGACACGGGTGAACCCTGCTTGCTGATCACCAATGCTTTCATGCTCGCGCAGTGTATCGCTTCAATCCATGCAACTGACCGACCTCAACTGAACACGGATCAGGCCACGACAACCCCGGGTGGCACCAGTCGCCGCTCCGGGCGACTGGTGCGAGAAATTCTTCCCCACCGCAACAAACCAATAAACCACCACCGCCGCTTGTGCGGCCACACCCCACCACCCCAACCTCTTCGCTCATCACTCGTGCGCTCCCAGCGACCCGCGCACGTCCCCCTTGGTTACACATTCACGCCTCAAAAGCGCGTGCGCCGATGGTTTTCACCGCCGACGCCGAGCCCATTCACGCCGCTCGAGCATCGCGAATCGGAGCATCGCCATGGTCGCCATCGAGACGAGCATCGCCGCCACTTCCGAGACGTTCGAATCTCCCCGGGTCTCGCCGCTCCTGACGCACGACCAGCTTGTCAACCAGATCCGCACCCTCAACCCCTCCGCCACGAGCGAATACCTCGCCCGTTTCGACGGCCCCGCGCTCGCCGTCTACCTCCGCCACCTGCTGAGCTGCCTCGAACCCCGAGGCCGCGCCGCCCGCTGGCAACGCCCCGGCGACACCCCCGCCATCATCCGCGCCATCCCGCGCGACGAATAAGCGTTATCCAGACTCCGTGCCTAACCGTGCCACCGATTGTTGCTCTGAACAATCGGTGCTGTCTCTGTATCGACCGACCATGAACGATCACGCATGCACGATTCGATGCGCGTTACTCCCCGCGCGTTAATTTCTTCACCTGATCCAGCGCCGCCTCGTACCGCTTCTTCAGCAGCCGGTACCGCAAGAGCGACCGCGCCCGAGTCAACAGCTCTACCTTGTGCAGCGGCTTCGTCAGGAAATCATCCGCCCCCGACTCCACCGCCCGCTCCACGTCCCCCACCTCACTCAGCGCCGTCACCATCACGATCGGAATGTCCCGCGTCGCCGGGTCGCCCTTCAGCTTCGTGCACAACTGGAACCCGCTCATCCGCGGCATCATCACGTCCAGCAAAATCAAATCCGGCATCTTCGCGTGGATCTCCGCCAGCGCCTCGAGGCCGTCCCGCGCGGTCCGCACCTCACACCCGATCTCATCCAGGTACGCCTGCAGCAACTCCAGATTCTGCTCGTGATCGTCCACGACGAGAATGGACGCCGACCCCACCTCGATCGAGGCGTCGATCCCGCCGGCCCCGCCTTCGACTGCAGCCCCGAGGCTGTCCGACATCGAATCCTCCATCCGCACGAGGGTGCCACTGCACGCGGCCGCCTTGAGCCGCGAACAGTGCGACTCTACCACTTCACCCGATCGGATTCTGAACCCGTCCCTTCTGAACTCAATGAAACCATCGAAAATTCGAAAGTCATCCCCTTCCGGCCCTTCCAAACAGAATGCGAAACCGGTAAAATGCTCGAACCGCACCGCGGTTTTCAACGTGTCATACACACCGGCTTCTCTGTGCCGCACGGAGATCTAGACCTGTGGGCTACTCCAATCGCAAGCAGCGCACCGCCTGGGAGGATCGCTTCAAGACTCCCACCTTCGAAGACCTGCGCTCGCACTACAACAAGCAGCTCAGCTCCCTCATCGAGATGACCCGCGAACGGCTCATGTCCTTCCCGGGCGTCACCGAGGAAGTCTCCTGGGAGGGTCTCCCCTGGCGCTGGACCCTCACCTACCGGTGCCCCGACGACCCGACCCGCGCCTGGGCCTACCTCGTCCCCGACCCCGTCGCCCCGAAGGTTTCCATGCCCCTGACCGCCGACATGATCGGTGCCTTCCCCATGCACCGCATGAAGAAGCACATCCGCGACGGCGTCACCGGCGCCCGCGTCGTCGGCCCCATCCACTGGGCCACCTTCGCCGTCTCGAGCAAGGCCGTCCTCGATGACGTCCTCGACCTCGCCAAGCGCAAGCACCAGTTCGTGATGGCTCAGAACTGACCAGCGAGCGGATCGAAAAACGAACCGTGACCGTGAGGGAGCGATGTTCCCCGACTTCGCCGCGCCCAAAGTCCACCCATCCCGCACCCGTGTGCCACGGACCAGTCCTGGG
>DASZQL010000061.1:0-3240 GCA_035549675.1 Phycisphaerales bacterium
TAAGAGAAGCTCGCTTTCTTGAATGCTCCGCTGTGCCTCTCCCACAATCCGGGCTATCGTTTTCCAGTAGGGAATCGAGAGAGCTCCTTTCATGTTCAAGCCGCTGATCGCCGCCATTTCGGGGCTTCTTCTCGCCGTCGCGCACCCCGCGGCGGCGCAGTCCTTCAACTTCATCTCCCAACGCCGCGAGGTCTTCGTCGACAACCGACCCTCCAACGGCCCCGGCGAGCGGATCTTCCGCGAGGCGACCGGCTACGACTTCTTCAACGAATCGATTCAGGGCGAATGGCAGATCCCCGACCCCTTCGCCCGCGCACTGAGCGAGGCGACACAGAGTTCGACGCTCGACACGCAGATCATCAGTTGTGCCGGCTTCGCCTTCTCGCTCGTGACCGGCCCGGGCGTGCGAGCCTCATCCGCGAGCGTCCTGGAAGCACGCTGGACCTTCACCGAGCCGACTCCCGTCGTCATCAGCGCGATCGCCGGCGGCGCCTCGATGATCTCGCTCACCGGCCCCGGCGTGGACGTGCACCTTTCGGACGGTGAACTCTTCACGACGCTCGATCTCTCGCCCGGCGAATACCTCCTGTACGCCGACGCCGCGATGGACGTCACCGAGCCGGGCGAGCTCGTCGGATCGTTCCACATCGCGCTGGGCGTTGTGCCCTCGCCCGGCCCGCTCGCAGCGCTCGGCATCGCCGCGTGCGTAGTAAGGCGCCGCGGTCGAACGGTTGAAGCATGAACGCCCGGTAATGCCGCCGTTCGCGCACCGCTCCCTCTCCCGTTGGGAGAGGGCGTGGTGAGGGCTTCCTTCTTCTACACCTTCTCCCGCTCTTCGTATGTGCCTTGAGCAGGGGAGTTGCCGAGGGCGGCACCGCCCCTCGGCCCTGCGAATCAATCGAATCCTTCTCAAGTTGCGAACGCCCCAGCTCCACATTCGAAGTTATCGGGTTGAAGCGAGATGAACTCCGCCATGCCCGCGCGTCCGCAAACCGCGAAACGCGCGTGCAAGACACGCCGGGGATTGCCACTCGTCCCCCTCAATCGCATGGTGAATATGTCCGGCGAGCAGCACAGGGCGCCGGCCACGAGTCACCCGCTTCCCGACCAAGCACAGAGAAAGGTCACCAATGAATACCATCCAGGGGAACCGCATCACTCTCGTCGCCATCCTCGCCGTCATCGGCGCCGCGGCCTCCGCCAACGCCGGCCTCATCGGCGTCAACGCCCCGCCCAGCGGCGAGGCCAGCCACCAGCAGATCATCACCTCGACTTACGGCGGCTCCTTCAGCGGCGCGCCCGCCACCGGCTTCACCGGCTCCGGCGCCAGCAGCGGCATCAGCATCGTCCGCACCGAAGACTTCGGCAACGGCGGCACCCGCAACGTCAACGGCGTCGGCTCCGTCTCCGACGACACCATCTGGGCCGGCGGCATCATCAGCGCCCGCGCCATCGGCCGCTACGCCGGATACAACCAGACCTTCGGCTATCTCAGCGGCTCCGGGAACTCATTGACCTACAACAACCTCTTCAACGTCGGCGGTAGCGAGACCGGCGTCTCCGGCTCGGTCACCGACATCAACCTCGGCTCGCTCACCGGCGGTTCGTGGCGCTGGGCCCGTAGCGGCGACAACGGCGTTCACTCCTCGCGCCCCAGTGACAACGTCGACGGCCTCGACCACATGGTCACCTACCGCGTCAACGGCCTCAACAACGGCAAGATCACCTGGCTCCTCTTCTTCGAGGATCTCAACGAATCCCAGTGCCCCGACTGGGACTACAACGACCTCGCCATCGAAGTCACGACCACCGTGCCGACCCCCGGCGCTGTGACGCTCGCCGGTCTCTCGGGCCTCCTCGTCGTCGCGGGCCGCCGCCGCAAGAGCCGGTGAACCAGCTCGGTGCAACTGACGCGATGATTCTGTAGCGGCCGACGTCCCGTCGGCCGACGACGAACAACACCACAGGCACAACGATCCCCGCCGCGTGAGGTAGACGCGATGGGGATCGTTTTTTTCTGCGCGTCACGATGACAACGAGACGCGAAGCGCCAGCGAGCGTGCGGACGCACCACCCGCGCCGACACGCCCGGCGTCACCCATCGCTTGCCCACCAGTTCTCTTTGCTTTCAGCAAGGGAGTTGCAGAGGGGCGGCACGCCCCTCTGCGTCAGCGAACAATGGCTTTGGGTTTTCCGAACCCACTCCCCTTCAATCCTGGTTTTCCGCTATTCTTTCCGCCCCAAATCCACCTGAACCTTTAAGGACCACCCATGGAAACCACCCTCATCATCCTCAAGCCCGACGCCGTCCAGCGCGGCCTCATGGGCCGCATCATCTCCCGCTTCGAGGACAAGGGCCTCCACGTCGTCGGCTGCAAGCTCATGCAGATCAGCCAGCAGCTCGCCGCCACCCACTACGAAGCCCACCAGAGCAAGCCCTTCTACGCCGGCCTCGTCCGCTTCATGACCAGCAGCCCCGTCCTCGTCTTGGCCGTCCGCGGCGTCGGCGCCATCACCATCGCCCGCAACATGATGGGCGCCACCTTCGGCAGCAAGGCCAACCCCGGCACCATCCGCGGCGACTTCGGCGTCTCCAACTCCTTCAATCTCATCCACGGCTCCGATTCACCGGAGGCCGCGGAGCGCGAGCTCAAGCTGTTCTTCGCCCAGGGCGAAGTCCTCGACTTCCCCCGCGCGATCCACCCCTGGGTCTACGACACCAGCGGCGGGAAGATCGAGTAACTCGAGCGCCCACCAACTCAACGAGTGGTGCAACGACTTTGCTGCCCTGAGCAAAGTCGTGTTCTTTTCACATCGCATTCAGCCGGCCCGGCGCCACCAGCTTCCTCGTCCACGCAAACATCAACACCGCCATCCCCAGCAGCATCGCCCCGACCAACTGGTGCGCGGTGGTGACGATCACCTCCGAAGGCGGATCGCTCGTCCGATTCACCAGCACCAGCACCAGCGACGCCACTCCCAGCAGCACCTGCAATACCAGTGTGTGCAGCGTCCCGTGCCCAAGCTTGCGAAGAATCCGCTCATCCTTGTGTTTCCCGATCGCACGGAACGCCGTCATCAGCCCCGCGATCAGCACAAACAGCGCGAACCCCGCGTGCGAGTGGATGAAGGCGACGTGCTCGAAGTGCCGCGCCGCCGCGCCGAGACCGAGTTGAATCAACGTCAGCACCAGCAGCGCCGACGCAAAGAACCGCAGCGCCCCATCCGGCCGCCGCGTGC
>DASZQL010000062.1:0-1910 GCA_035549675.1 Phycisphaerales bacterium
CTCAGGACCGCTTGCGGCGACCAGCGAGCGAAAGGCCCGCGAGGCCGACAAGAGCGATCGAACCCGGCGTCGGGACGCGGACCGTGCCCGTGAACGCCGCGTTGGCGTTGAAGCTATCGAGGAACCGCGGCCCTTCGCCGCCGAACTGGATGAGCTGCACGCGGGTGATCGCCGTGAGCGTCCAGACCGCGTCCATCGCCTGAGCGAGGTTGAAGCCCGGCAGGGCATAACCGACGCCCGCGAGCGCCGAGGTCAACGCAGGACCCGGCGAGTAGAACAGGCTGCCGCCGTCCACCGTGCCGTCCGCGAGCAACGACCCCACGATGCTCGTGATGAACATCGTCGCGCCGTTGTACATGCCGGACAAGATCAACTGGTTGTTATCGGCACGGCGGAACTCAAACTGTCCGCTGATCGGCGCCGTGTACGTCGAGGCACCCACCTGGGTCACCGCGCCGACGGTCGTCGCCGTGCTGAAGATCGCCTGGAACGTCACCGCGTCCAGCGCGCCTTCATCCGTTGCGTCCACCACGAAATCGACCGGGATCGACGTGTTGTACGTCAGATCGCCCGTATCGGCCGGACCGGTCGGTGCCACATACTGCACCTCCAGCGCCGCCGACGGATCGTCGAACGTGAAGTAGATCGCCGCGTTCGTGCTGCCGGCCGTCGCGGCGATTCCCGCCGTGGCCGCAAGGGCATAAAGACCCTGGCGCATATTCCCTGACTCCTCTCCCTTCATCCCTTGTGCGAGGGGTGAAGGCTCTCCTTCCGTGCGGCAGTGCAACATACGCGCCGCGTGGAACATCCCTGTGACTTCAATCTGTTTAAAACCTGACTCGTGGCTGTGTGCGCAGCCGCTGACAGATCTAATCTACCCCGAGGAGGTGTCGGACGCAAGCCCTAAGACCAATCCGCGCAAAGAAATACCGCACCTTCAAATGGCCTTTACAGAGCCAAAAATGGTCTTCAAGCCCCACGGTTTACCCGGCTTCACAAACACGCCCGACCAAACATCGTCAGGGCGGTTGCCGACTCGATTTTGACCCCGATCATTTCCCCAATCAACTCGTCGGGCGAGCGGCCCTCAGGGCAATCGAAGACGACGATCAAATCCCCCTCCGTCCGAGCCGTGAGCTGGACAATTCCCGCATGATCTCGCCGTTCCATCGTAGCGGTCGGCGGATCGCATGCGCCCTCCTGGCACGGCGTACCGTCCGCTGACCGCCCCTCAATGGTCAGGGTCACCCCGTTTTCCTTTATCCCAGTCGTCAGCCCGCCGACCCGCTGACGCTTCGCCTCGCGTGCGCTCACCCCTTGAACAAAGACTTCAACTTCCGACCCGACATGGGACTGCGAAATCCCGTCAGAAATCCCCTGTTGAATCGCCAGTAACTCATTGACCCGCCGACGTTTATCTTCTTCCGGAACGTCATCCGGCAGACGATCGAACGCCGTGGTCCCCGGTCGGGGCGAGTACTTGAAGATGAAGCAGTTCTTGTAGCCGACCCGTCGTAAAAGCCCCTTCGTCGCCTCGTGATCCGTTTCCGTCTCGCCGCAAAAGCCAGCGATCAAATCTCCTGCAATCGTCAGCGGTCGCCCAATCTCCGGCTGGTGAAGCATTCCCCGAGCCCGTTCAATGAACTCTAGGTACTCCTCGACCGTGTACCCCCGGTTCATCCGGGCGAGCACCGCGTTGCTCCCCGACTGCGCCGGAACATGCAAATACCGGCAAATCCGCAGCGATTCCCGCATCACTTCCAGCACATCGTCCCCGAAATCTCTCGGGTAACTCGTCACGAAACGGAGCCGCTTGATCGCCGGCACTTCCTCATGAATTCGCCGAAGGAGATCCGCGAACGTCGTGGTCCGTTCGCCCGCGAACGGGTCTCGTCGGTGCCCCCCCGCGG
>DASZQL010000063.1:0-3625 GCA_035549675.1 Phycisphaerales bacterium
CAGTACGTGTGGTCCGCGGCGGACGACATCGGGCGGACCATCAAGGCGCTGGGCCCCAAGCAGGAGCCCAAGGTTGTCGTGGTGAAGTCCACGGTGCCGGTGGGGACGACGCTGGCCGTCAAGGAGCGGATCAAGAAGATCGTGGGGGATATCCCCTTCTCGGTCGCGGACAACCCCGAGTTCCTGAAGGAAGGCGCGGCGATCAACGACTTCATGAAGCCCGACCGCGTGGTGTGCGGCGTCGAGGACGACCGCACCGGGGCGCTCATGCGCGAGCTGTACGATCCGTTCGTGCGCCAGGGGCACCCGATCTACATCATGGACATCCTCTCGGCGGAGATGGTCAAGTACGCGAGCAACAACTTCCTCGCGTGCAAGATCAGCTTCATCAATGAGATGGCGTCGCTGTGCGAGGCGTACGGCGCGGACATCGGCAAGGTCCGGGAGGGCATGTGCGCCGACAAGCGCATCGGGAACCAGTTCCTGTACCCCGGCCTCGGCTACGGCGGCTCGTGCTTCCCCAAGGACACGCTCGCGTGCATCGCGATGGGCAAGCAGAAGAAGATGGAGACGCAGCTCTCGACGGCGATCCACGACGTCAACCAGCGCCAGAGAAAACTCTTCTGGAACAAGATCACGTCGCACTTCGGCGGCGAGGCGGGGCTCAAGGGCAAAACGATCGCGTTCTGGGGCATGGCCTTCAAGCCGCACACGGACGACATCCGCGAGGCACCGGCCATCGACCTCATGCTCTGGGCGAAGAAGGCGGGGGCCACGGTCCGCGGCTACGACCCCGTCGCCGAGGAGAACGTCAACCGCGAGAACCCCGGCGCGTTCACGACGTGCAAGGACATGTACGAGACGGCCAGGGGCGCCGACGCGGTGGTGATCTCCACGGATTGGGACGAGTTCAAGACGCCGGAGTTCTCGCGGCTCAAGGAGACGATGAAGTCGCCGGTGATCTTCGACGGGCGGAACCTCTACAAGCGCGAGGCGATGGAGCGGGCGGCGTTCACGTACTACTCGGTGGGGCGTGCGGCGGTGAAGGGGAAATAAGGCGTTCACCGCAGAGGCGCCGAGGACGCAGAGTCGGAGGAGATAAGACTCTTGACTTGCGCAGCGCCACCGTGAAGCGGCGATGAAGCCGCTCTTGCTTGTCGTTGCGCGCGGACGCCTACTCTTGTTCGCGTGAAGAAGAGCGATTGCGACACGATCGTCATCGGCGCTGGGGCGGCGGGGCTTGCGGCGGCGCGAGCGCTCGCGGCGGGTGGTCAGCGTGTTCTTGTTCTTGAGGCTCGCGGCCGCGTCGGTGGGCGGATCGATACGCGATGGGATACGAGCTTGCCGGCGCCTGTTGAACTGGGCGCGGAGTTCGTGCATGGTCGGCCCGAGGCGACCTGGTCGCTGATCCGCGAGTTCGGACTGCTGGTACACGATGTGCCGTTCGATTTTCTCCAGCGCCGCAAGGGCAAGCTCGTCAGACTCGATGATTTCTCGCACGAGCTCGAGCGGGTGATGGCGGGGCTCTCGCGCCTCAAGCGGGATGAAAGCTTCACGGACTACCTGCGGTTCCATGCGCGGCTGCCGTGGATGCGGGAAGCGCGGAAGATGGCGATCGCGTTCGTGCAGGGGTTCGATGCGGCGGACCCTGATGTGATCAGCGCGAAATCGCTGGCGGAGGAGCAGGAGGGACTGGGCGATGTGGGGGAGGAGATGCAGTTCCGGCTGGCGGGCGGGTATGGCGCGCTGATCGATGCGTTGGCGCGGTCGCTTCCCGCGCGGCGCGTTCGGATCAGGCTGAACACGGCGGTGAAACGCGTCGAGTGGAAGCGCGGGCGCGTGGAAGTTCATGCCGCGGCGAAGGGACGGCGCGGCGGCGCGCGGAGAACGGAAGTGTTCCGCGCCCGCCGCGCGGTGGTGACGCTGCCGCTGGGGGTGTTGCAGTTAGCACCCGGTGAGCGCGGGCATGTTGTGTTCGATCCCGACATTCCCGTTACACGCGCCGCGTGGGATCGGCTGGAGTCGGGGCCTGTGGTCAAGGTGCTGCTGAGGTTCCGTGAGGCGTTCTGGGAAACGTCCCGGCCGCGGCGTCGGAAGCAGGGCAGTGGCGAGCCGCCGCGGGCCGACTTGCTGCGCGATCTTTCGTTTGTGACGGATCCTGAGGCGGAGTTTCCGACGTTCTGGACGCAGCGGCCGCTGCGGGTGCCGCTGATTACGGCGTGGGCGGGCGGTCCGAAGGCGGCGGCGCTTTCGGGGCTATCGCGTGACGAGATCGTGCGGGCGGCGCTGCGGTCGCTGGCGCCGATCGTGGGGCGATCCGTCACAGGGCTGAAGTCGATGCTCGAGCGCGCGTGGGTTGCTGACTGGCTGGCCGACCCGTGGTCGCGCGGGGCGTACTCGTACGTGAAAGTGAACGGCGGCGGAGCGCACGCGGTGCTCTCGAAGCCGGTGGAGGAGACGCTGTATTTCGCGGGGGAGGCGTGCGACGATTCGGGGCAGGCGAGCACGGTGGCGGGGGCGCTGGCGAGCGGGGCGCGGGCGGCGCGATTAATCGCGCGTAACGCTTAAAAACCGCGACGGTTCAGTTCAAATCCCACGCCGAACCGCACTCGGGGCACACGGTGCAGCCGTCATCGGGAGACGCGGCGAGATCGGCGAGCGAGTGAGCGCACGACGGGCAGCGGGGGATGTCGAGGAACGCTCGAACAATCCGCTTCGGCTCGACTCGACCCATATGGCCCCCGCACAATATGTAGATGGGCATGAGCAGCATGGCGCTGCCGCCGATGAGTCGAAGCCATCCTCCGACGGCGGTGAGACCCGAGCTCGCTATAACGATGAGATGCCAGACTCCCATCGCGCCCATCAGAATCGCGGCGAACCGGATCGAGATGGGTCTCGGGATCGCTCGCACGATGCGGCGCCGGTCATGTCGTGGAAGGTCGCCATTGAACAGCGTCAGCGGGTTGGCCAAGTCGAACATGGGAACGCTGTGGCCGCGCGCATCGGCGATTCGGACACGAAATCCGTCTGGATCGGAAAGCGGTTCGCCCTGAGCAGTTGGAGCTGTCACGGTTGCACACTTTCACTCATCTGAACGATCCATGCCGACCCGCACTCGGGGCACACGGTGCAGCCGTCGGGGGCGGCGACGAGGTCGGAGAGTGAATGCCCACAGGACGGGCAGTGCCGCGCGGCGAGCATGGCCTCAACCACGACCGCGGCGGGCGCGTGGGCCGTCTTGGTCCGGTACTGGCCGCGGAGGACCTGCACCATGAAATAGGCGGAGGCCACTACGCCGGACGCGCCCAGCGCGGGTATTCCCCACCCTTGCCCGGCGCGAAGCGCGGACCACCCGATCGAGCCGTTGAGCAGCAACGCGAAGCCCAGCACGCCCATGAGGATGGTCCAGTGCCACGGGTGCGGCGCCACTCGCGCCCGAATTCCCTGTCGTATTTCCTCCAGCGTCTTCTTTGGGATCTCGCGCAAGCTGGCGCTCATCCAGCGCACGCCATTGGGCTCAAGCAACCGGCACCTGCGTCCGCGCGAGTCGCGGACCATCCGCGCCGTCATTTCGCGCACCGCGCGGCGGATGCCCTCAGCGATCGATCCGGCCATGGGCTGA
>DASZQL010000064.1:0-8529 GCA_035549675.1 Phycisphaerales bacterium
AAGCTCCCACACCGCGCCCCGGCCGCGCCTCTCCTCCGCGACCTTCAGCAAGTTGTCCGGACTTCCGGCCAGCGTGCCGTCAGCGCCCACGCCGCCGCGGGCCGCCTGGTACGCGGCGAAGGCTTCGTCGCGACGCTCGGCCTGCCACCGGTTGTACTTCGACCAGCCGACATAGCCCAGGACGATGACCAGCACGACCATGAGGATCGGCGTGCCGTACTTCTGGAGGAACTGGATGAGGTCAGCGTTGAGACGCGATTCCTGCAACCCCGCGCCGACCTGAATTTGTTTCTGACGATCTTCCATGTGATGCGGCCCTAAATGAGCAACGGGTTCCGATCAGAACTCGACCGAAATCCGGGTCGTCAAGGATACCCGAACACCAGCCTCCGGGGAAGCGGCGAAGATTTTGCTATCTCGGATTGTCGAGCAGCCGCTCGTCGAACAGCCATGGTTCATTTATTTCGAGTTGCTCATCGGGGACGAGAACCCGGCGGATCGCCAAGGCCAGCTCGGTAAGACCCGCTCCCGTCGTCGCTGAGGTGATCACATCAGCGTCGGAAGAAGTCGATTCCGACAAGTCGGCTCGAGTGGCACACCGGATCACAAGTTGCCCGCGGCGAAGGCCAATCATTTCGGCGTCAAGAAACCCTGAGCGATGATCGCCGCAGATAACGACGAGGTCCGCCGAAAGGGCGACCTCCCGTGCTAACTCTGACGCCTCGAGTTCAATAGGATCGGCTGCGTCCGCTCCGGTTCGCACTCCCGGCATGTCGATCCATCGAACAACCAGCCCCGCAAGCTCGAGAAGGACGCCGACGTGATCGCGGGTCGTCCCTGGCTCGTCCGCCGTGATCGAGACCATTCGTCGGGCGAGCGCATTGACCAGGCTGCTCTTGCCGACATTCGCCGCTCCGACCGCAACCACCATCGGCGGCGACAGCAAGCGGTTCATCACCCGGGCGCGCGGGCGCAGCCGTTCGCCGCTCGAAGGCGTTGAGGATCGCCAGATCTCCGGCTGCCTCAGCAACGCATCCACCGCGAGCGGGCTCGCGGCACGGGCCAGCGCGCCGAGCATGCAGGCTTCATAGTGGTCCTTGGCTTCCGGGTACTCGTCGCTCGTGTCGGTCGTGGCTTGGTTTGCTTCTACAAACCCGGCCGCGAGCATCGCCGCTCGTAGTCTTTGCATGATGAGCGGCCCACCGTGCGGCGTGAGGTACACGCAACATTCATCGAACCGCGCGGCCACCGCGTCGTCGATGTCGAAAGCCCGCCGCAGCCCGACTTGCCCGACGTTCAACGAACCGACCCCGGCATGAGCCATGGCCGATTCAAGCTCGTCGCGAGTGCTCGCGGAAATTCTGACCACCGCGATCGCGCTACTCGACCCTGCGCCGTCGCCGGTCCAAGGTGTTTCGATCGCAAACGTCGCCCGAACTCGCCCGCTCACGGCCTACTCGTCCTCTTCGTCGAGGAACATCCGTCGCGCGACATTGATCCCCCGCAGGACAAGATCGGGTACGACGCGGTTGACGAACTCGTCGTCGCCGAACAGACGCTCGGCGTCTCCGCCCGTTGCGATGACGAGAGGGAACGCGCCGTACGATTCCGAGTAGCGCTCCACCATGGTGCGGACGAGGCCGCGGATACCGTGGTGCACGCCCTGGAGCATAGCCTGGTCTGTCTTGGTGGTGAACGGAGCATCTTCGGGACGTTCGTACTTGACCTCCGGCAACGCCGCCGTGCCCCGGTGGAGCGCTTCGAGTTGCATCCGTGCGCCCGGCGCGATGACCCCACCCTGAAACACCCCTGTACCGTCCACAAAGTCAACCGTGACGGCGGTCCCGGCGTCCACGACGACGCACGCCTGCTTGACCGTGTCAAAGGCGGCCAGCGCCGCAAGGAGGCGATCCTGCCCCACCGTCGAGCGTTCGCCCAGCGTGTGGGGCATCGGCACCTCCAGGTCGCGCCCGAACTTGAAATACTCGTGGTCCAGCCGGGAGATCAATTCGTGCAGGAGTTCCTCGGCGAACGGCTCGTTCACCGAGGCGATCATCACACCGGAGCCACCTTCGGGCAGTGTCCCCGCCGCACGGGCGATTCGATCCGCGGCCCCCTTCGCGTCACCCGTGGGCACAGCGTCGATCATGACGGGATCGGCTCCGGACGATTCCTGGAACACGGCGAACCGCGTGTTCGAGTTGCCGACCGACACCGCCAGGACATTTTCAAGATTCGGTTTGGACATCCGCCGCAGTCTATGCGGAGAATATTGAACGTAGAGGAAAACGGAGGCAGACAGAAGAAGAAGCCGGGAACTCGCTCGGGCAAACATCTGAGGCGGAGTGCCTACTGCGTTTCCACGTCCCGCTGGATCGCCTTCACGAGTGTCGCGAGCAGCCTCTTCGCCATGGGGCCGGGCTTGCCACCGCCGATGGGTCGCCCGTCGAGGTGTGTCACCGCCGCGATCATGGTGTTGGTACCCGCGAGCATCACCTCGTCCGCCGCGAGGAGTTCTTCGACGGTGATCGGTTTTTCGATGATCGATGAGTCTGCTTCCATGACGAGAGCCCGAGTCGCGCCGGCGAGCATCGGAGCGCTCGTGAGGCTGGGTGTCAGCAGCTTCCCGTCCTTCGCGAGAAAGACGTTCGTCGCTGAACCTTCGGTGATGAGCCCATCGCGGAACATGATGGAATCATCGGAACCGCTTTCATCAGCTTCGATCGCCGACAGAACGCCGCCGATGAGCGAGATCGCTTTGATGTGCCCGCGAGTCCACCGGGTATCGGGGCGGAGTGATACCTTGCGCGATTCAGGCTCGATGTATGTCTCAACCGCCGCGGCGGGAGACAGAAATGCGAAAACCGTCGGGCGCTGCACGCCGTGCAGCACGCGCGCCCGGCGCGGCTGGCCCTCGGCGGGCACGCCGCGAGTGACCTGCCAATAGACGAAGGCGTCTCCGTTCTTGATCGAGGCTTTGTTGTGGTCGAGGAGACGCTTTGTAAGCGGTCCCATCTCGACGGGATCAAAGTGCTCACCCATCTTCCCCCGGGTGGCGATGCGGCACTCCTCCATTCCGTGGCGCATCCGCTCGACATGTTTGTCGAGCGCAATGACAACCCCCCCACTCGTCCGCAACCCTTCGAAGACGCCGTCGCCCAGGAGAAAGCCGCGGTCGAAAACCGACACGCGGGCCTCGCGCTCGTCCACAAACTCGCCGTTCAAATAGACCTTCATGTCGCACCCGCCGCGGCCGCTTTCGTTTTGCCCGCCGGTGCTGTGGATCGGATCGGAGCCTCGTCCGCCTGCAGCAGATCCGCGAGCGTTTTGCTTTTCAGCGCCCCCATCTGCTGCTCGCGGAGCGAGGTCAGCAGTCCCTCATCCGCCGATTGTTCATACAGGTTCTCGATCGCCGACATGACGTCCGAGAGCTTGACAACCTCGGGCGGTCTGGCGAGCGTCACCACCGTCTCGTCCGCCCCCCCTTGAACCCGCAAAAGAATCCCCGCCACGACCATCTGGTCCACCATCGGCTGGACGATGGATTCCGGCAGCTTGGTCCGAAGGGCGAGGTCCTGGACGCTCGGCTGCCGTCCGTCGCGAAAATCGCGTGCAATCGCCCGTGCGAGCAGCGCGGCCGAGTTGGGATCGATCAGCCGCCCCGCGCTGATTCGAAGCAGCCGCCCGGCCAGCCGTCCGGACCCGGCCGACTGCGCCGCGCACGCAATCTCCAGGCCCAGGATCACGATCAGCCAGGTCACGTACACCCACAGCACGAACAAGGGCACAAGGGCCAATGTGCCGTAAATCGCCACCTGTCCGTTCGTCATGTTGCGGACGAAGGTCGATAGACCGCCCTTCATAAACTCCCAGAGCACGGCCCCCACGAATGCACCGATCGCGGCCGGACCAACCTTGACCCGGGCATTGGGCATCCGTGTATATGCGAGAATCAGCAGGAGCCATGTGATCCCGACGGTCGCCGCGAACTGGAGCGGCTTAGTCGTCCACGCCGCCCACGCGGGCATGCTCTGGAGTTGCCGCGCGTACCACTCGGTGATCGCGAAGCTTCCGATCAGGGCCAACGATCCGAGCGTGAGGAGCGTCCAGTAGGTCGTGAGCCGAACGCCCAGGCGTCGCCCGGCCGCGGCTCTGCAGATGGTGTTGAACGCCTGCTCGACCGAAATCAGCAGCGAGATCGCCGAATAGATCAGCAGCACGGCGCCGACGATCGTGATGGCCCCGTAGTTCAGGCCCGTGATCCGCTCGACGGCGTTGTTCACGAACCGCTCGATCCACTGGGTGAGCTGGGCCGCGGTTTCGTTCGAAGCGGCTCCACCCTCGCCACCCGGCGCGGCGCCCTCCACACCTGGATCTCCACCCGGAGCATTCAGGGCGATGCTCTGGAGCCCGCTGTATTCCATCAGCTTGCCGAATCCCACGCGGATGCCCTCTGGTCCCGCGAAGGCCTTCACCAGCACCAGCGCGATCACCAGGACCGGAATCAGGCTGAAAATCGTTCGGTAGGCCAGTGCCGCCGCCATTTCCGGCGCACGGTCCTGGATCAATCGCCCGACGAGATACCGCGCCAGAACGACAGGCGAGGACCACCAATGACCTCGTGCCTTCGCGCGCGTCATCGGCGGCCTCCGCGATCCCGGCCACCCCTGGGCGCACGCGGCCCGCGCCCGTCGCTCCGTCCCCTTTGCTCGCCGCGACCGTCTCGCCGGGCGTCTCTGGGGCCGCGATCACGTGCGCCGGCCGGACGCCCGCCGAAATCCGCGCGACTCCGGTCGCCTTCTCGCGTCGATGGTCGGCGCCCGTCGAACTTCTTTCGATCGCGTCGCTCGCCGCCCCGTCCTTTTTCAGCGGGCGAGCTGTTCCGCTTCTGCCGCCGCGGCGGTCCTTCGCGGCGCACGCGCGATCCGCGCGCGATAAGCCCGACGCCCCCGCGCTCGTCGATCTTGTGGTGTCGTTCGCGGCGTTTGATCGGCGATGACCCCGCCGTGCCCTCGACCGGCCGCCCATCCGCCGCGGCGCGGAGCAGCCGCAACTCGGTCGTCGTTAGTTCGCGCCACTCGCCGAGCTTCACGCCCTTGAGCCGTAACGGGCCCATCGAGATCCGCACGAGTTTCTTCACCGGGCAGTTCACGTTGGCGAACATGCGCCGCACCTGCCGGTTCCGGCCTTCCTGGAGCGTGATATCGAGGACTGTCCGCGTCGGCTCGCGCGAAACGATCTCCAGCTTCACCGGCGATGTTCGCGAAGCGCCCTCGGAGCGACCTTGTTTCCGCTCAACGAGATAAATCCCTTTTTCCAACTCCGTGACATCCGCCGGTGTGAGCGAGTTCTTCACGATCGCCCGATACGTTTTGTGCACGCCGTGCCGGGGATGCGTCAGCTTGTTCGCGAGTTCGCCGTCGTTGGTGAGCAGCAGCAGGCCCATGGTGTCATAGTCGAGTCGGCCCACGGGAAAGAGGCGAGCGCCCGAGGGATGCCGGACCAGCTCCGTCACCGTTCTCCGCCCGTCGGGATCGGACAGCGTCGTGACGGTATGCCTGGGCTTGTAAAGCATCACATAGACGTGCCGCTCTTTGCTCTTGAGGTGAACGACCTCGCCGTCGATCTCGACCCGATCCCGGTCGACATCCACGAGCACCGGCGACCGGCGCGCGACCTCGCCGTTCACGCGCACCCGCCCCGAGGCGATCAGTTCCTCGCACGTTCGGCGGGAGGCGACCCCAAGCTCCGCGAGCCGCTTGTGGAGGCGAACCCGACCGTCCGCGGTCCCGTTCTGGTGATGACTCTTGTCCCGCACAACGGCATTGTACGGCGTGGGGACCGCCGGATGCCGCCATCCGCGGCTTCCCATTCAATTGCACCCCCCCGCCTCCGTCTTCCAGCCGTGGACCCTGATTGGCCGATATCAGGCACATCGCCATGTCCGCTTCCCCCGCAACAGCCGCCGCTCCGAAGCCCGCGAGGGGAGGGGCCCCCGCGCCGAACGAACTGGCGTCAGGAACGGTGTTCATCTCGCCGCGCGTAGTCGACGAGGAAGCGTTCGAGGAATACGCCGACCGCCTCCGCAGCCTGCTCGACCGCATCCGCGACGAGGCTTCCGAGCTTCGCACCTTGATTTCGGAGAGCGCGCGTACGCTCGACGACCTCCGCACGGCGGGAGAAAAAAACAAACAACAGATGGAACTCACGGCGCGGCTGCTGAAAGCCGCGACGCAACGCGCGCCATCCGTTCCGCCAAGTGCCGCCAACACACAGGCTGGCTTTTCTCAAACGGTGAGCGCCGCCGCCGACCAGCTTGTCACGGCTGCAACGGCGCGGCTTCAGCAGTTGATCGCGTCTCGATTCGAAGAGTTCGAAACCCAGCTCCGCGCAAAGCTCGGGGCCGCGGACGCCGCCGTGATGGCCCGGCTCGCCGAACTCGGCGCCGCGACCGGACGCGCTGACGCGCTTCTGGGCGATTCATCCTCGCCCCACACGCTCACCGGCGCCCTGGCCGATGCCGCTCATGCGCGGCAGCGGCTCATCGATCTGCGCACCGATGCGGACCGGGCGACGGGTCGCCTGGCGCACACGCTCGATACGTCGGCGGAGCTCATCGAGCAGGCCACGGCGAAGCAGGAAATGATCGAACGCGCCCTGCGCGAATCGATCCGCGCGGCCTTGTCGGCCTCGTCCTAACTCTGCGATCGCTGCGACTCCGCGGCTAATCCTGCCTCGGCGTCGTTTTCAGCGATCCGCACACGGATCTCCCCCCCGCTCGCGTCCTGGAACACTTGCATCCTCTTGGATCGCACCAGCTCCAGCATCGCAACGAACAAACCGATCACCTCGCCGCGTGTGCGCCCCTCGAACATCCGGCGCAGCGCAATCCCCGCCTCCGACCGCCCGTCAACTTCGCGTGACACGCGGTCCATCAGGTCCGCCGCGTGCAGTTCGATCGGCGTGTCGTCGTAGACCACTCGGTGCTCGCCGATGCGGTCGAACTGTACCGTCTCGATGATGCGCCGGTACGCCTCGACGAGGTCGTAGAGCTCCAGATCGTCAACGTCGATGGCCGTGTCCTCGGGCTCGGTCGCCGCGTTGGGATCCAAGGGCACCGGCGAAGTCGTGAAACAGTTCTCCCATCGCTCGCGACGCGACTCCAGCGCGTGCGCCGCATCACGGATCCTCTTGTACGCGAGCAGTTGGCGGACCAGTTCGGCGGCCGGATCTCCCTCTTCGTCATCGTCACTCTGAGTGATCAATCCAGTTGCGGCGGCCCCTTCGCCGCCTTCGATCTCGGGCGCGGGGGAAACCATCCTGGCCTTGAGTTCGACGAGCGTCGCCGCGGTAACGAGGAACTCCCCCGCGTTCTCGACGTCCACTTCGCTCAGCCGGTCGAGGTACTTGAGATACTGTTCCGCGATCGACGCGAGCGAAATGGTCGTGACGTCCACTTCCGCCCGGCGGATCAGGTGGAGCAGGAGGTCGAGGGGCCCCTCAAACCGCTCCAGACGAACTTTGTAGTCCTCCGTGACCATCTCGGCTGACGAGTGTACCGTATGGGTCTCGTGACCACTCGAACATCCACCCAACCCGATCCCCAATCGTCCAGCGCCCGCTGCCAGGAGCACGCGTTCATCACCGGGGTTCTTCGCGCGGAAGCCGCCGCGATCGGTTCTCTTGTGGACCGCGCCCAAGCGTGGGGCGACTCGCTCCACCGGGCGGTCGATCTCATTGTCCGGTGCGCCGACGCCGGGGGGTCCGTCCTCGTGGCCGGGATCGGTAAGAGCGGCATCATCGGTCGCAAAATCTCCGCGACGCTCGCTTCGCTGGGCGTTCCCTCCCACGACATTCACCCCACCGAAGCCGCCCACGGCGACCTGGGCCGGATCCGCTCGACCGACCTGCTCATCACCCTGAGCAACTCGGGCGAAACCGAGGAAGTCCTCGCCCTCGCCGAGGCCCTCCGCCAGGACGGCGTCTCGGTCCTCGCGATTACCGGAGGTCAAGGCGCATCCACGCTCGCACGCATTTCCACTATTTGCCTCTCACTGGGCGACATCGGCGAGGCGGGCGATCGTTCCCTCGCCCCCACTTGTTCCACGACCGCCATGCTCGCGGTCGGCGATGCCCTCGCCCTTGCAGCCGCCCGTCGGCGCGCCTTCACCGACGACGACTTCGCCCGTCGGCACCCGGGCGGCACGCTCGGCGGCCTGATGCGCCCCGTCACCGACGCCCTCCGCTTCGTCGCCGGACGAAATCTCCCGGTTTTCCCCGAGCGCCTCACTGTTCGGAAGGCGCTGGAAGACGCCGCGAAGCTGGGCCGTCGCCCCGGCGCGATTCTCATCACCGACGCCGCTGGTGTCCTCATCGGCATCTTCACCGACGGCGACCTCCGCCGCCTCATCCTCCGGGACGCCGCCGAACTTGATCAGCCCATCTCCGCCGTGATGACCCGTGCCCCGCGCACAATCTCCGCGAGCGCGACCGTGCGCGACGCCGTGCATTTTTTCCGTGAGAATCGCC
>DASZQL010000065.1:0-1857 GCA_035549675.1 Phycisphaerales bacterium
GAGATTTTGTTGGCGGGGGGGGTGCGGGCGGGGTTCCCCACCCACCACGCTCCGCCTTCGGCTACGCGCGGTCCCCCCTCCCCGGAACGGGGAGGGGGGACCATCGCGAAGCGATGGTGGGTGGGGAAACCAAGGGGGCTAAAGCCCGAACCGCGCGAGGCTGAACGGAGCGAGGTCGAACCGGGGCGTGCCGCCGGTCGCAAGGTCGGCGAGGATCTCGCCCATGACGCTGGCGAACTTGTAGCCGTGGCCGGAACAGGGGGAGGCGATGATGACCTCGGGCTGGCCGGGCAGGGTATCGACGATGAAGGTTTCGTCGGGGGTGAGGGTGTAGAGGCACGTCCGCATGGCCATGACCGGGCCGTTGGCTTCCGGGAAATAGGCCGCGAGGCAGGCGCGGAGCGCGGCTTCGTCCGCGGCGGTGACTTCCCGCGACAGCGTCTCGGGCATTCCCGTCTCCCGGAGATGATGATGGAGGCCGATCTTCACGCCGGGAATGCCCCAGGTCGGCAGCAGATAGAATGCGCCCTCGGGCACGTCGAGGATCGTGACCGGGAACACCTCTGGCGAAAACTTCGCGGGATCGCTTGGCTGGAACCAGCCGATCACCTGCCGCTCCGGTACGGCGAGGGGCGCAAGCTGCGGGGCGAGCTCGGCAAGCCACGGTCCGGCCGAGACTATCAGGCGGTCCGCCTCGTATGTGCCGCGGTCGGTGCGGACGCGCACGCCGCCGCCCGCGATCGGGGTCCATTCCAGCACGCGCTCGCGGGCATGAATCTCGGCGCCCGCCGCCTGCGCCAATGTCACGTGCGCGACAATCGCCCGCTCGGAGAGCAGGAACCCGGCCTCCATCTCGTACACCGCGCGGTGACCGGCGGGGACGCGGTGTCCGGGGAAACGTGCGTTGACCTCCGCGCCGGTCAGCACCTCGTGGGGCAGGTGATGGACGCGGCAGGACTCCAGCGCGCCCTCGAAGATCGCCTCTCCCTCGGGGGCGATGTCGAGGCCGCCGGTCGTCACCATCAGCGGCTCGCCGAATTTGGCCCCGGTCTCGCGCCACAGCTCCAGCGCGCGCCTCAGCATCGGCACGTAGAACGGCGCCTCGAAATAGGCGAGGCGGATGATCCGCGTGAGGCCGTGCGAGGAACCCATGCTGTTCGCGATATCGAACCGCTCGAGCCCCAGCACCTTCTGCCCACGAAGCGCGAGCTGGTAGCAGGCCGCAGAGCCGTGGCCGCCAACCCCGGCGACGATCACATCGTAGGTCATGCGGCGAGGCTCCCACGCGGATGTGCTTGCCGCAACTCTCCGCCCGGCCTATGTCGCTGGGCATGAGCGACGCGAGCTGGCCCCTGGAAATCCGCCTGAAGAAAGACCGCCGCACACTGGTGGTCGCCTTCGACGATGGCACCGTCCATGACCTTCCGGCAGAGATGCTGCGCGTGCTGTCGCCCTCCGCCGAGGTGCAGGGTCACAGTGCCGAGCAGCGCGTCACCGTTGGCGGCAAGCGGGACGTTGCGATCGTCGGCGTCGACCCGGTGGGCAACTACGCGGTGAAGCTGACGTTCGACGACGGGCACAACACCGGGCTGTTCAGCTGGGGCTACCTCAGGAAGATGGGCGACGACCGCGAGGCGCTGTGGGCCGCCTACGAACGTGAACTCGCCGCCAAAGGCATGGCGCGGTGAGAACTAGACCTTCACCAGCCCCTTCTTCGTCTCGCCACCCTTGAGCAGCGCGTCCAGCACCTTCTGCACATCCGCCGCGCGGCGGAAACTGGGATCGCCATTGACGCCGGAGGCGACCGCGGCGGCGACGCGCTGGTAGGTCGTCGGCACCGCCGGGCACTTCACCTCG
>DASZQL010000066.1:0-6799 GCA_035549675.1 Phycisphaerales bacterium
CCCCCCGCGCCCAGCACCGTGGCGTTGCGCATATTTGGAACCCCTGCGTGCAGATCCTTCTTCGCTTCCGAACCATTTCCGCCCTCGTTATTGGCGCGTTTCTCTGTTGTGCGGTCGCCTGCGACAGCGCCGACAAGAAACACGCCGCCGAGCGGCCTAAGGAAGTCGTCTCGCGCGACGTTCCGTCGATCCTCCGCAACACCATCGGCTCCGAAACCTCCATGAAGGGCGTCGAGCCGATGCTCGTCTCGGGCTACGGCGTCGTGGTCGGCCTCAATGGCACCGGCTCGTCCGATACGCCGCTCGCCATCCGCTCCGTCCTCGAGCGCGAGATGACCGCCCTCGGCGTGGGCCAGGGCATCGGGCCCATGTCGGACATCAGCCCGACCAAGATGCTGGAAGATCCCAACAACGCCGTCGTGCTGGTGCGCGCGGTGCTCCAGCCGGGATCGCCACCGGGCACGCGCTTCGACTTGCTTGTCGAAGCGCTCCCCGGCACCTCGACCACCAGCCTCGAAGGCGGTCGCCTCTATACCACGCGTCTCTTCAAGGGTCTCGTTCGTCCGGTCATGCCCGCGGTGAAATCCGTCGCCGAGGGCCGCGGCGAGCTCTTCATCAACCCCTTCGCCGATCCCGCCGCGGACTCTGACGGCACCGTCATCCGCACGCAGGGCCGTGTGCTCAACGGCGGCGTCGTCAACGAAGGCCTGCCTTTGACGGTCGTTCTCGATAATCCCTCGCACAGCCGCGCCCGCGCGATCACACAGGCCATCAACGGCCGCTTCCCCCGCGGCAGCGAGCTCCGCGAAACCGCCCGCGGCCTCAACGACGAACTGATCGAAGTCAACATTCCCCGCGAATACACCGACCGGGTCAACGAGTTCCTCCCGCTTCTCCGGCACACGCGCATCGACCAGCAGTTCTCGAAGGAATGGGCGCTCCGCTACGTGCGCGCGCTGAAGGAGCAGCCCGAGCTTGCGCAGGACATCAGCTGGTCCCTCCAGGCGCTGGGCGACGTGGCGATCCCCTTCATCCGCGAGCTGTACACCAGCAACGAGCATCTGCCCAGGCTCGCCGCGATTCAGGCCGGTGCGCGTCTGCGTGACACCGCCGTTCGCCCGCATCTCGAGGACCTCGCGCTCAAGGGTCCGCCCGCGACTCGCGTGGACGCGTACCAGCTCATGGGGGTGTTGCCTCCGGACCCGGCCGTAAACCGTTTCCTGCGCGACCGGTTGGATTCGCCCGACGTGGACGCGCGGATTGCGGCGTACGAAGCCCTCGCCATGCGCGCGGACCCGGTCATCGAGACGACCAACGTCGAGGAGAAGTTCCGCCTCGACATCGTCCCCTCGATCGAGCCGATGGTGTACGTCACCCAGCAGAAGCAGCCCAAGATCGTCATCTTCGGCGTGGACCCCAAGGTGCAGCGCCCCGTCTTCATCAGCGCCTGGAGTGACCGCCTGATGCTCTCGGCGCAGAGCGCGACGGATCGCGTCAACGTTTTCTACCGCGACCATCGCACCGGTCAGACGATGACCGGCGCCGTCCGCCCGGACATGCGCGAGTTCACTACCTTCCTTGCGCACAAGCCGACTCCGGAGAATCCCGAGCCGGGGCTCGATCTCAACTACTCGGGTGTCGTTGGCGCGCTGTATGAGATCGTCCGCGCCGGTGCGGTGCCGGGTGTCTTCGTCCCCGAGTCCGACCGCCTCGCGCTCGAGATCATCCGCTCGGCACAGTACGAGACCGGCGCCGAGCGTCCCGAGACCTCGCCCGAAGGCGCGCTCGACGAACTGCCGGCGGTGGATCTGAACAAGCCGGTGCAACCCGAGTCGCCCACCGGGCCGGCCCAGCCCGTGCAGCCCAAGAGCACGGAGCCGGCCCCGGGCTCGAAGCCCAAGCGGAACTACGTGCTGCCATTGCCGCAGGCCGCGCCGGAAGGTAAGCCCGCGAAGAAAAAGCCCTGAACTCCCGACGAGGCACGGGCGTGAGAGAGCGTGCGGCTTCGGCTCGTCTCATCGCTGGGAATCACGAATCGGTTCGAGCGTGACCGTATGGACCGGGGGCCCCGCGAGCAGCGGCGTCGCCTCGCCGCGGAGCCAGGCTCCCTGCTGGTCGCTGTAGTGCTCGGAGAGGAAATGCCCCGACTGCCCGCCCGGTATGTGCAGGATCGCGCGATCCTCGTGGCCCGGGGAAACCACCATCCGCTGGCTCGCGCCGAAGGTCGCCGAGGCCACGCGCACGCACAGCACGTGCCCCGGCTGCGGCTCGGCGGGCATGTCGAGCCATCGCGCGACGATCGGCACGGCGAGGCCAAAGGGATGCCTCATCCGCACCCGATTCGCCTCGCCCCAGGGCGCGTCGATCGGCGGCGCGTCCCTTGATTCGCTTACTTCGCGGACCGCGGCGGCAAGCACGCCGCGCAGGAAGGACGGCCAATCCGCGTACCCGTGCGGCAGCATGTTCGCCGGACGCTCCTCGAGAATCCGCCGCATCGGCTCCTCGCTCAGGAGCCACGAATACCGGAACTCGCGGTCGAGCGCTTTACACGGCGCGACGAGCGCTTCGCTCAAACGCCGGTGCAGCGCCGCGCGGAAGAGCACGACTACACGGAAGCCCGCCTGGTCCGCGTCGGCGGTGCCGTTCCACGCCGAAACGATCGCTCGCGCGCGGGCCAACCCGGCGTCCCGCTCCGCTGCGGCCACCGTTTCGAGCAGCAAATCACGATAGAAATCGAATACTTCCGCGCGGGTGTCCAACTGAATGCGAAGGAGATCGTTCTCGCGAGCGCCCTCCAGTTTCGACACCAGTTCCCCGATCCGCCTCGCCCGGGGCGGCATCGCCCAGTTCTTCCCGAACAGCCGCGCCCGCTCCAGGGGCAACGTGCGCTGGTTCGCCGTGAAAACGAATCCCTCCGGCGGATCGATCACTTCCGGCCGCTCGGACTCATCGATGGGGCCGAACCACCCCACGCCGCCCTTCGCCCACGACACCGGGTACGTCCCATCGAACCCCACGCGGTGCGGGATCCACCCGCTGATCGTCCACGCGATCCGCCCGTCGCGCGACGCCAGCATCACATTTTGCGGCGGGCCTCGCCACCCCCGCGCAATGGACAAGCCCTCTTCGATCGTTTTCGCCGTCACCAGGTCGAGCACGCGAAAGTTGATCCCGCCCGGCTCTGTTGCGCTCCACTTCGTCACCAGCGCGCGATCCTTCCAGTCCGTGTCCGTCACCGGGCCCCAGCGGGTCGATCGCAGGTTGAGTCGCTCCGCCGCGCCGCCGCGGACGACGATGTCCTCGACTTCGTTGGTGAACGGCTCCGATCCCTCCGGCGTCAGGTAGCGCGACGAGTCGGAGGGATCCTCCTCGACCAGTACGAAGTCGCGAAAATCGCCAGTGAGATTCGTGAACGTCCACGCGATGTCACCATTCGAGCCCGTGACGAGGCCCGGCACGCCGGGCAGGGAGACGCCCGCGGCCCTGCATGGGTGATCGCCCTCGCGCCATTCGAGCTGCACCCGGTGCCACAGGTTCGGTGCGGAAAGCCCAAGGTGCATGTCGCCCGCGAGCATGGCGCTCCCGTGCGCGGTGTGCCGGCCGGCGATCGCAATCCCGTTCGACCCGCGCACGGCGAGCCCGTGGTCGGCCTCCATCGTCGCGAGCAGATTTGTCAGCTCGTTTTCGTCACGAAGTCCTACTTGTTCCGGCGCGGACTCCGGCGCCTGGCGCAGATCGACTGTCCGGTCGCCCGGCACCGTCATCGGCTTGTAATCGGCGTCGTCGCCGCCAACCAGCGCGTCCCACCGTGTTGTTTCGGGCGTCAGAAAATCGACCAGCGCGCCGGGCAGCTTCTCGCGCATGATCCCGATCATCTTTTCCGCCCGCGAGCCGAACTCGAGCTGCTCGAACATCGTGAACACCACGAGGATCGAATCCCGCGGCGTCCACGGCTCCGGATTGGCCCGTAATGCCAGGTACTCCGGCGGCCGTGCCCGCAAGTCGTTCAACCCCGCATTGACGCCGTCGCTATAAGCGCCGAGCGCCCGCCGCTCATCGTCGCTGAGTTCCGTCAGCACACGTTCCGCGGCTTTCGCGAGCCGCAGCCTCCGCTGCTTGCGATCGAGTTCCAGCCCGGCCGTGGCGCCGACCAGCTCCGCCACGCGCCCCGCGGCATGTCGGCGCATGAGGTCCATCTGGAAGAACCGGTTCTGCCCCGCGACGTAACCCTGCGCCCGGTACGCATCCAGAAGCGAATCGGCGCTGATCGTGGGAATCGCGAGCGCATCCGACGCGATCTCAACCGGCGCTGTGAGGCCGGTCACCGCCACTTCGCCGTTCTCCCGAGGCAGCGACAATACGAGCACCCAGCGCGCGGTATACACGCCGGCGATCGCCAGCACGAGCAGCACCAGCACCGCGAACCCCGCGACCCGCATCAATGTTCGAACGGTCTTCAAGCAGCGCTCCGTGCCTCGAACCCACAAAAGCCTACCCGCCCCGCTCGGACCGGTTGATCTCAGCACTCAGCACTCGTTCCTCAGCACTTTCCCTACACTCCCCCGATGTTCATCGACCACGCCATCATCCGCGTGAAAGCCGGCGACGGCGGCGACGGAGTCGTCTCCTTCCGCCGCGAGAAATACGTCCCCAAGGGCGGGCCCGACGGCGGCGACGGCGGCCGCGGCGGTTCGATCATCGCCGTCGCCGATCCCAACACCAACACGCTCCTCGACTTCCGCCACAAGCATGACTGGACCGCCAAGCGCGGCGAGAACGGCGGAGGCTCGGATTGCAGCGGCGCCGCCGCTCCCGACATCATCCTTAATCTCCCTCCCGGCACGCTCGTCTTCGACAACGACACCGGCCTGCTCATCACCGACCTCGGCCCCGGCGACCGATTCGTTCTCGCCAAGGGCGGCGAGGGCGGCCGCGGCAACGACCGTTTCAAGTCGCCCACCAACCAGGCCCCGCAGCACGCCGAGCCCGGCGAAAAAGGCGAGGAGCGCAATCTCCGCCTCGAGCTCAAGCTCATCGCCGACGTCGGTCTCGTCGGCAAACCCAACGCCGGCAAGAGCACCCTCCTCGCCGCGACTACGCGCGCCACGCCTAAGATCGCCGATTATCCCTTCACCACGCTCTCGCCCCAGCTCGGCATCGCCGAGCTCGACTCCGAGCGTCGCCTCGTCCTCGCCGACATCCCGGGTCTGATCGAGGGCGCGTCCGAAGGCGCGGGCCTCGGCCACGATTTCCTCCGCCACATCGAGCGCACGCGCGTCATCGTGCACGTCGTCGAGGTCGAGCCCGCCGATGGCTCCGATCCTGTCGCCAACTACCACATGATCCGCGATGAGCTCTTCCGCCACAGCCCAGAGCTCGCGGAAAAACCCGAGATCATCGCGCTGAACAAGATTGATCTCTACACCAGCGAAGAGGACATCCGCGCCGCGATCGGCCTCATCCGCGCCGGTTTGCGCCTGGGCCGCGACGACGAGATCTACCCCATCAGCGCCGCCGCCCACCTCGGCACGCGCGAGTTGCTGCAGGCGTGCTGGGAAGCGCTCCACCCGGTGTCCAGATAACAAACGCCCTTCCAGGCCCCACGTCCGCGTAGGGGCGTGCCCCGGAACGCACGGCCGATAATCACGCGGGACGCGCGGCCTCATCCGCCATGTGTCAAGCACGCCGTCCGTTGCCCCTTCTCGGACCTCATCCCATCTTCACGCGTTCATGCATTCAATGAGCCGCGCCCGATTCATCACACGGCGAATCAATATCTGCCGCCGGAGGATCCCGGCGGAAGCACGACTACCCGAAGCCGCGCGGAGCCGCGACCAAGGGCCACCGAGAGATGGAGAACCCGTGAACACCGAACTCCTTTCCGAACGCCTGCACGAGGCGCTGATCAACGGCGACCGTCCCGCCGCCCGCGCGGTCGTCGCCGACGCCGCCCGCGCCGGCGCGACGCCCGAGCAGATCGTCACCGATCTCTTCTGGCCCGTCTACGAAGACGTCCAGAAGCTCTACCGCGCCGACAAGATGACGCGACTCGCCCATCACTTCGCCACCCGCCTCCTCCGCGTCCTCGTCGACCAGACCGCGCAGAGCTTCACCAAGCGCCAGTCCGTCGGGCGCAACGTCTTCGCGATCTGCGGCCCCGAGGACGCCGACGAGCTCGCCGCCCAGATGGCCGTCGATCTCCTCGAGCGCGAGGGCTTCACCATCACCTTCGCCGGCGGCGGCATCGCCAACGACGAGATCCTCGAGCGCGTCCAGGAGACGCAGCCCGACGCCCTCCTCATCTTCGCCTCCGCCCCCACCGACCTCCCCAACATCCGCTCCCTCATCGACCAGATCCGCGAGATCGGCGCCTGCGCCAACGTCCAGACCGTCGTGGGCGGCGGCGTCTTCAATCGCGCCGAGGGCCTTGCCGCCGAGATCGGCGCCGACCTCTGGGCCAACTCGCCCGCCGAACTCGCGCAGGCGATGATGACCAGCTCCAACCGCCGCGCCGACGCCGAGCAGCAGACCGTCGGCCGCAAGCGCCGTCTCAAGTCACAGGCCGCGTAACACCGGAACGCCGGAAATGTCGTTTCTCCCCCCGACCTCCTCGGCGCCGCCGGGGAGGTTTTTTTACCTGAGAATGCATGAGACGGTGATACGGTGACCCGGTGACGGAAACAGACAAATACAATTCTTCCGTCTCACCGTCTCACCGTCTCACCGTCTCACCGTCTCACCGTCTCACCGTCTCACCGTCTCACCGTCTCACCGTCTCACCGTCTCACCGTCTCACCGT
>DASZQL010000067.1:0-7461 GCA_035549675.1 Phycisphaerales bacterium
CGGATGTGGCGCGGGCGATGATGGCGAGAAGGGGAATGGAACTCAGCCCGGCGGTCGCGGAGCGGCTGGGATTGCTGGCGGGCGGATGAAGACTCTCTACCTCATCGACGGTCACGCGCAGTTCTTCCGGGCGTATCACGCGATCCGGACGCCGATGTCGTCTCCGGTCACGAAGGAGCCGACGAACGCGACGTTCGGGTTCGTGGGCATGATTCTCAAGCTGCTCAAGCAGCTCAAGCCGGATTACCTGGTGGTGGCGATCGACGTTTCGGGTGACAAAGAGACGTTCCGGTCGGGGATTTACCCGGAATACAAGGCGAATCGGGACGAGATGCCCGAGTCGCTCCGGCCGCAGATCCAGCGGTGCATCGCGCTGCTGCGGGAAATCGGCGTGCCGGTGATCGGGATCGAGGAGTTCGAGGCGGACGACACGATCGCGACGATCGCGACGCGGATGAAGGAGCAGATCGCGGACGGCTCCCCGGTTCGCGTGCGGCTGGTTTCGAAAGACAAGGACCTGCAGCAGCTTCTCGAAGAGGGGCGCGTCGAGATGTACGACGTGCACACCGACGAGCTGATCGACGTCAAGCGGCTGAAGGAGGAGAAAGGGGTCACGCCGGCGCAAGTGATCGACATGCTGGCGCTCATGGGCGACAGCGTGGACAACGTGCCGGGCGTGCCGGGGATCGGGCCCAAGACCGCGGCGGAGCTGATCGCGCAGTACGGGTCGATCGACAATCTGCTGGCGCACGCGGACGAGATCAAGGGCAAGCGGGGCGAGAACATCCGCGCGTCGAAGGATCTGCTGCCCTTGTCGCGGACGCTGGTGACGCTGCGGCATGATGCACCGATCGAGTTCGAGCTCGGCGCGGCGTCGGTGGGCCAGATCAAGCTCGACAAGCTGCTGCCGATCCTGCGAGAACTGGGGTTCAACCGGTACCAGGATGAGGTCAAGGCGCTGATCGCGGAGCGGGGCGGGGGCGGCGTCACGGTCGACGCGGCCGTGGTTGAGGAGAGCGCTGAAAGGCGTGGAGGGGAGAGCGTCGATCAGGCGATGCGCATCGCGGGAGCGAAGCGGGAGTCGAAGCCGCTGTCGGGGATGGCGGGGGGCCAGGGCGGCCTGTTTGATGTCCACGAGACCGCGGCGATCGCGGCGGAGAACCGCGAGAAGCACGCGGAGCCGAAGCGGGGCACGTACACGGCGGTGACGACGAAGGCGCAGCTCGATGCGCTGGTGAAGGAGCTTCGCGCGGCGGAGATTTTTGCGGTCGATACGGAGACGACGGGGCTGTCGCCGCGGGATGCGGGGCTGTGCGGGATCAGCCTTTCGACGAAGCCTGGCACGGGGTATTACGTGCCGGTGCGGTCGCCGACGCCGGGCGATCACCTGAGCGAGATGGACGTGCTCGGGGCGCTGAAGCCGATCCTCGAGGATCCGTCAAAGCCGAAGTGCGGGCACAACATCAAGTACGACCTGTTGATCTTCCGGGCACACGGCATCGAGCTGCGCGGTGTGGGCAATCCCCCCGGGGCCAAAGGAGTGGGGGGCTTCGACTCGATGGTGGGGAGTTTTCTGGTTGATGCGTCACGCTCGTCGCACTCGCTCAACAATCTGGCGCTGGCTCTGCTGAACTACACGTGCATCCCGATCAGCGATCTGATTGGCACGGGCAAGTCACAGCGGACGTTCGACTGCGTGCCGGTCGATCTCGCGACGGAGTATTCGGGGGAGGATGCGGACATTGCGGTGCGGTTGCGCGACGCCATCCTGCCGGACCTGCGCGCGATGGATCTGATGAAGCTGTTCGATGACGTCGAGATGCCGCTCGTCGAGGTGCTCGCGGAGCTGGAGTGGAACGGGATCACGGTGGATCCGGGTGAGCTGGACCGGCAGGCGGACCGGTTAAACGTGCGGATCGATGAGCTGCGGCGGAAGATCATCGATGAGTCGCCGCGGACCTTCAATCCGGATTCGCCGAAGCAGCTCGCGGCGGTGCTGTTCAACAAGACGGAAGACGCGGAGCCCGGCCTGGGGATCAAGCCGCCGAAGCGGACCAAGACAGGGTTCTCGACGGACAGCGAGGTGCTGGAGAAGCTGGCGCAGGACGCGTCGATCACGTCGCAGGTGCCGCGGCTGATCCTGGAGTACCGCCAGCTCACGAAGCTGGTGAGCACGTATCTCGTGGCGATCAAGGAGGCGATCAACCCGAAGACGGGGCGGGTGCACTCCTCGTTCCATCAGACGGTCGCGGCGACGGGGCGGCTGGCGTCGAGCGATCCGAACCTGCAGAACATCCCGATCCGATCGGACGTGGGGCGCGATATCCGCAAGGCGTTCGTGGCGCCGGCGGGACACATGCTGGTGGGGGCGGATTACTCGCAAATCGAGCTTCGGATGCTCGCGCACCTCTCTCGCGATCCGGCACTGATCGAGGCGTTCCACCGGGGCGAGGACATCCACACGGCGGTGGCGGCACAAATCCACAACGTGAAGCCGGAGGATGTCTCGCGCGAGCAGCGCGACGGGGCGAAGATGGTGAACTTCGGAATTGTGTATGGCGTGACGCCGTACGGCCTCGGGCGGCGGCTGGGGATCGACAACAACGCCGCGGCGGAGATCATCGACGGGTACAAGCGCCGCTTCGCCGGGATTACGACATTCCTGCAGGAATGCATCGAGCAGGCGCGGCGGTACGGATACGTGGAAACGATCCTGAAACGGCGCCGACCGATCGCGGATATCGACTCGCGCAACCCCGCGGCGCGGTCGTTCGCGGAGCGCATCGCGATCAACTCGGTGGTGCAGGGGTCCGCGGCGGACCTCATCAAGCTCGCGATGATTGACCTGCACGGACGCCTGAGCGAGCACGCGCCGCACTGGCGCGGTGGCAAGCCGCCGGAGATCGCGGGCGTGAAAATGCTGCTGCAAATTCACGACGAGTTGGTCTTCGAAGCGCCGGACGCGGTGGTCCCGGAGCTTGTGAAGCTGGTGGTGTCGCGGATGGAATCGGCGATGACGCTGACGGTGCCGCTGAAGGCGGAAGCGGCGTCGAGCCGCACCTGGTTCGAGGGAAAATGAGCGGATGAAATCGCTCAATCTGTTGTCGTAGCGTGAGTTACAACAACTTGCCCTGTTTTGGCCCACTTCGCATTTCAATCTTGCCGCGGCCGGGTGGTGATGTAAGCTCTTAGTGGAAGGACGCTTGCGGAGCACAGCCGCGGCGTTTGCACATCAGTCGGTTTTAAGGGAACCGCCGGGAGGCGGGGAGAGGTTACGTCATGCCGCGCATTCGTTTTTCGTCTTCCGGTGTTGAAGCCGTTCGTCGTCGCCGCGCCATTCTGAACCGCTCGTTGATCCTGGCGGTTGGGGCCGCGGTGAGCCTGAGCGCGGCGGAGCGGGCGCTGGCGGGCTCGAACTTCACGTGGGCCGCGGCGACGAGCGGGAACTGGGGCGACGCGATCCGCTGGAATCCCAACGGCGTGCCCGATGTCGCCGGCGACTCCGCGGTGATCGACGCGACCGGCGCGGCGTACACGGTGACGCTCAATATCAACCCGACGCTCGATTTCTTCACGCTCAACTCGTCGGACGCGACGGTGAGCATGGTCAATCGCGTCTTCACGGCGACTCTCGGCTCCACTCTTTCCGCGGGCACGATCGAGTTCTTCGCCTCGACCTGGAACGGCGCGGCGCTGGTCAACGGGGCCACGATCAACTTCCGCGGCGACTCGACGATCAATACGCCCGGCTTCACGAACAACGGCAACGTGACCCTCATCGGCGTGCCGGGCGCCCATGCTCAGCTCAATCTTCCCGATGGTTCCGTCAACAATGGCACGTGGACGGTCTCATCCACGACGTTGGCCAACGCGAACATCTCGGTCGCCGGGAACGGCGCCTTCACCAACTCGGCGACAGGTGTTTTCAATATTCAGCAGGGGGCGAGCGGCGGGCGCACGTACAACTGGGTGTTCAACAACCTCGGCACGCTCAACATCGACGCCAGCAACGCCACGTTCCAGCGCACTAACGCGACGCACACGAACAACGGCGACATCAACATCAGCGCCGGGAATAACCTGATCATCAACGCGTCGGGCCAGACTTTCGAGCAGGCCGGCGGCACGCTCGACATCGATCCCGACGGGCTGCTCCAGGTTCTCGGCGCGACGTACCTCGTTAGCGGCGGGACGACGACCGGCAATGTCCTGGTCGCCGACGGCACGGCCACGTTCAACGGCGGCAGCGGCGGGACGGTCATCTTCCGTGGCGGCAGCAATACGCTTCGGGGCGATCTCGGCGCCACCCAGTCCGTTCTCGTCCGGGGCGTCCCCGGTTTCAACACGGCGGTGACCAGCGAGGATGGCTTCACCAACAGCGGGACGCTGACCTTCACCTCCACCACCAATGCCACAGCGAACCTCACCGCCGCGGATACCGGCGTGTTCATCAACAACGCCTCGGGCGTGATCAACATTGAGCCCGGCGCGGGCGGGGCGCGCACGTATAGCTGGAACCTCACGAACAACGGCACGCTCAACGTCAACGCCGCCACGACCACGTTCCAGCGCAGCGGCGCGGTCATGGCGAACAATGGGGTGTTCAACGTCAATAGCGGGGGCACGTTGACCATCAACGCATCGGGCCAGCGGTTCGACCAGTCGGGCGGCACGCTGACGGTCGATCCGAGCGGCCTGTTCCACGTTCAGAGCGCCGGATTCCGGCAGACGGGCGGCACGGTCAGCGGGTCGGTCCTCTTGACCGACGGTACGCTGGATCTCGCCTGGGACGGCGGCGGCACGTTCATCATGCGGGGCGGGTCGAACACGCTGCTGGGCGACATCGGTTCGACACAGACCGTCCTGATCCGCGGCGAGCCGAGCTTCAACTCGGCGGTTTCCTCCGAAGAGGGCATGTCGAACGACGGGATCCTGGCGTTCAACACCACCACGCTCGCCAGCGCGAACCTCACGGCGCAGGGAACGGGTCTGTTCACGAACAACACCTCGGGCCATATCAACATCGAGCAGGGCTCCGGCGGGCCTCGGACCTATAGCTGGGCGCTGAACAACTTCGGCGAGGTGAACGTCAACGCGAATAACGCGTTGTTCCAGCGACCCGGCGCCTTTATTCAGAACTACGGCACGTACAACATCGACGCGGCGGGGGCGCTGACGATCAATGGTTCCGCGCAGACATTCGCGCACGGTCTCGGTGTGATCAATGTCGAGCCGGGCGGGTTGTTCCATGTGAACTCCGCCGCGTTCCGCCAGGTCGGCGGGATCGTCAACGGCGAGATCCTGCTCACCGACAGCTCCGGCGACTTCCAGCACACCGGCGGCGACGGGGGCGGGCACTTCATCTTCCGCGGGGGGAGCAACTTCATCAGCGGGCGGCTCGACGTCGGCCAGACCGTCACCCTCCGGGGCCAGCCGAGCTTCAACTCGGCGATCACCTCGGCGGATGGTTTCATCAACGCCGGCACGTTCAACTTCAACTCGACGACCGTTGCGTCTTCGAACCTCACCGGCCAGAACGGCGGGTTGTTTACGAACAGTTTCACGGGCGTCATCAACATCGAGCAGGGCTCGGGCGGGCCGCGGACCTATAGCTGGAATCTCGACAACTACGGGGACGTCAATGTCAACGCGGACAACACGATTTTCCAGCGAGCCGACGCCTTCATCCGCAACTTCGGCACGTTCGACGTCACCAGTGTTCTCACGATCAACGGCTCCAGCCAGACGTTCGAGCAGCGCGACGGCACACTCACGGTCAACCCCGGGGCGTTCATGAACGTGGCGAGCGCGCGCTTCCGCCACCTGGGGGGCGCGGTCGTCGGAAATGTTCAACTGACGAACAGCACGCTCTCCCTGCTCGACGATGGCGACGGCGGGGGCAACTTCTTCCTCCGCGGCGGGAGTAATCTCATCGAGGGCATCAGCACTTTCGGGCAGACGGTCAGCGTTCGCGGCGAGCCCTCCTTCAACTCGGCCTCCGATGTTGCCGACGGATTCATCAACAACGGTATCTTCAACCTCACGAGCACCACCGTCGCTTCGGCGAATATCAGCGGCGTGGGCGTGGGCCGGTTCAATAACGGAGCCACGGGCGTCTTGAATGTCGAAGCCGGGTCGGGAGGCCCGCGCGTGATGAGCATCCAACTCGATAACGACGGCCTGTTCAACGTCAACGCGGTTGCGTCGCTCTCGCGCGGGAACAGCTTCCACACGAACAGCGGCGTGGTCCAGATCCAGTCCGGCGCGTCGTTGACGGTCACCGGCGATACATTCACGAACGAAGCCGGCGGCGTCATCAAGGGGCACGGCGTGCTCAACGTCGCGTCGATCTCGCTGGTGAACAACGGCTCGATCGAGCCCGGCCTGTCCATCGGCGGACTCGATATCACCGGCATCCTGAACCAAGGCCCGAGCGGCGCGCTGGGCATCGAACTCGCCGGCAGCGCGGCGGGGCAGTTCGATCAGCTCCGCGTCAGCGGGGCCGCGAATCTGGATGGTGTGATCAACGTTTCGTTCCTCAACGATTACGTCCCCGCCGTGGGCGATACATTCCTTGTCCTCACCTTCGCCTCGCGTACGGGCGCTTTCGATGGGGTTGTTTCGGCGAACCCCGGCATCGCGTTCGATGTGATTTACAACACGACCAACGCGACGCTGATCGTGACGGCGGTGCCCGCGCCAGGCGCTGCCGCGATGGCCGGCCTGCTCGGTTTGGCCGCGATTCGCCGCCGGCGGCGCTAGGACGCCGGATTCGCTTGACTTGAGTGCGAGCCACCGCTGCTTGACGCGGGCCGGGAGTTGGCTATCTTTCCTCTCCCGGTTCGGTTGACCCGATCCGGGAATCCCGTTTGGGGCGGTAGCTCAATTGGTTAGAGTACCGGACTGTCGATCCGGTGGTTGCGGGTTCGAGTCCCGTCCGCCTCGCTTGCGTAAGCCTCGGAATTTCCGGGGCTTACGTCGTTTTTGGGATCCGCTGATTTCGCCTCGGAACCCTCCGGTGCGCGCAAAGTGCGCGCTTGCGGGGCTGGCTTCGAAAGCAACGCCTCCATGCCGCTTCTGGCCTTGTCGGCATCCTCCGCTTCGGCGGCGAGGTAGTACTCCTGGGTCGTCTGGATCTTGGCGTGCCCCATGTACTCCTTAAGGACATGGATAGGGACTATCCGCGACATCCGCGTCCCGTAGGTGCGGCGGAGGTCGTGAATGGTGCCTCGCTCCCACGGGACCTTCTCCGTCGCCACTTCACGCTCCTTGGCCAAGGCCTCCCTGGCTTGCCGCTGCACGTAGTCGAAGTGACGGTTCATGTTGTTCACGAGCTCGTAGTTCGGCCCGAGCGGCCCGTTCGCGAGTTCGCCCCCGATGACCGCGAGACGCTCAAGCGGGAGGAACAGATACGGCGAGCCATCGCTCTCGGCGAAGAGCTTGGCGAGGAGCGACATCGTG
>DASZQL010000068.1:0-2355 GCA_035549675.1 Phycisphaerales bacterium
CCGCCCGATGCGCCGCCGGAGCTCCCGCCACCACCGGGATGATCGTGCCGCGCGCGTGACCGCACCGGACCGGGGTCGACTCCTTCGACAATGACCGCTCCCTACGGCCACGGCTCCTACCACGTCCGCAAGTCGCGTAGCATCACATCACCGTCTCACCGTTCCATCCGTCAAGGATTCCCGCATGGCCGGACATAGTCACTGGGCGAACATCAAGCACAAGAAGGCCAAGACCGACTCGCGTCGCGGGAAGATCTGGGGCAAGTGCGCCAAGGCGATCATGGTCGCCGCGAAGCACGGCGGGCCGGACCCCGACTCGAACCTGTCGCTCCGGTACGCGGTGGACGAGGCGCGGTTCAACAACATGCCGCGGGACACCATCGAGCGGGCGATCAAGAAGGGCGCGGGGCAGCTCGAGGGCGCGGACTTCGAGTCGATCCGCTACGAGGGCTACGGCCCCGGGGGCGTGGCGATCATCGTGGATGCGCTCACGGACAACCGCACGCGCACGGCGCCGGACATGCGACTCATCTTCGGCAAGTACGGCGGGAACCTCGGCGCGACGGGGTGCGTCGCGTACATGTTCGACCACAAGGGCGTCATCGTCATCGAGGAGTCGAAGGTCTCCGAGGACCGCATCATGGAACTGGCGATCGACGCGGGGGCGGAGGATGTTTCCCGTGACGATGGTCTCTGGAACATCACGATGTCGCCGGCTGATTTCATCTCCGTCAAGGGCGCGATCGAGAAAGCGAAGATCGAGATCAGCTCGGCCGAGCTCACGATGCTCCCGAACATGATGGTGAAGGCGGCGGGCGAGGACGTCACCAACGCGGTGAAGCTGATCGACGCGCTCGAAGACAACGAGGACGTCCAGAAGGTCTACACCAACCTCGACGCATCGATCGAGGATCTCGCCAAGGCGGGGGCATGATCTCTCGTCGCCGAATCTCTTACTCGATCCGTCAGGCCTTTGATTCCCCCCGCGCTCCTCCGCACTCCTCTGATTCCTCTGCGTTCGCTTTCCGATGATCGCCCGCTCCACATCCCGCCCCCCCACTCCCGACGAACTGCTCGACCCGCGGTTGGTCGCCCGGCTGGACCGGCTCGATGTCCGCTCGACGCGCGTCTTCCTCGGCAAGCTCCACGGCGAGCGGCGCAGCAAACGCCGGGGACGATCCGTCGAGTTCGACGACCATCGCCCGTATGTGCCGGGGGACGATCCCCGCTTCATCGACTGGAGCATCTACGCGCGGCTCGACCGGCTGTTCATCAAGCTGTTCCTCGAGGAAGAGGACCTCGCGCTGCACATCGCGCTCGACGCCTCGGCGTCGATGCACGCCGGGGACCCCGACAAGCTCCGCTTCGCGGCCCGGCTCGCGATGATGCTCGCGTACATCGGGCTCTCAAAACAGAACCGCGTCGGGATCACGGTCTTCGGCGCTCCCGGCGGTGGGATCGCGCGACTGCCGGATCGACGCGGCAGGCGCAACGCGCGGCGCTTCGCGGAGTTCCTGCTCCAGAACGCATGGCCCACGGATCAGGGCAACGATGAGAGCCGCCCCACCGGTGTGCGCGACGCCGGGCGGACCATCGGCTTTAACGATGCCCTCGCGACGATCGCGAGACTGCGCGTCGGCACGGGCGTGCTCATCCTGCTCAGCGATTTCCTCATCCCCCCGCCCGACGGGTACGAGCGCGGCCTGCGCCTCATCGCTGCGGCGGGCGGGTACGACACACACTGCCTGCAGATCCTCGCGCCGGGCGAGATCGAGCCCGAGCGCGAAATCGAATCGGGGTTGGTCGGCGACCTGCGCCTCACCGACGCCGAGACCGGGGCCGCGGCGGAGATCACGATCACGCCCGCGCTCATCAAACGATACAAGGAACGCCTCGAAGCCCACACCGCGGGGCTGCACGCCTTCGCGGCGGCGCGGGACATGAGCCACACGATCGTGCGGACCGATTCGGACCTTGAGGCGCTGTTCCTCGACACGCTGCGGGCGCGGGGTGTGCTCGGCTGAGCCCTGACTGGCAGTTATTTCAATGTCGCCATGTCGATCACGAACCGGTACTTCACGTCGCTCTTGAGCATCCGCTCGTAGGCGTTGTTGATCTCGTGGATGGGGATCATCTCGATGTCGCTGACGATCTCGCGCTTGGCGCAGAAATCAAGCATCTCCTGCGTCTCGGGGATGCCGCCGATGGCGGAGCCGGCGATGGAGCGGCGTTTCATCAGCAGCGGCCAGATGCTGGGCGAGGGGTGCGGGTGCTCGGGGGCGCCGACGAGGCACATCGTGCCGTCGGTGCCCAGCAGGTTCGTGAAGACGTCGAGGTTGTGCGAGGCGGCGACGG
>DASZQL010000069.1:0-8696 GCA_035549675.1 Phycisphaerales bacterium
CTTCGCCCGCAACGCGGGCGCACGATGGTTGCCAGGGGCCGCGAGGGAGGCTCGGCGACCGAGCGCGCCCCTGGTTACGCCCTCCTCAAACTCCTTCTCCCGCCTTTCTACAAGGGGCTACCTCTTCTACTTCATCTACTCTCGCTACACCGGGTGGGCGGGCTACTTCCTCTCTTCTTCTACACCTCAACCCTCCCCGCATCCATCATCCGCGCCACCGACTCCCGCAACCCACGCGTCGTCTCCGCCGCGACCGCCCCGATCACCGCCGCGACCACCGCCGCATCGCTGAGCTTCCCGCCGGCGTGAAACAGAATCGCGCCGCCGATCATCACCGCTCCCACGCCCGGCCCCACCGCGATCCTCGCGGCGCGGCTCCAACCCCAGCTCCCCCGCACTGATGCGCCGCCCGCCGGCGGCATACGCGCCATCTTCCCCGCCGCCCACACGGCGAACCACCGCCCATCCGCCGCGAGCAGCAGCGCCGCGATGCCGAGCGCCCAGAACTCCGCCCTGTGTCCGACCTCACGAACATCGATGCTGAGCATCGCGAAGCACGCGAGGAAGGGCACCAGCACGAACAACAGGAGTTGCATCACGGCACGGCGGCCCCGGCGCACCCATGACACCGGCAAGAATGGCCCCGCCACTGTTGCGAGAATGATGACGAGCGCCACCAGCTTCACATCCGCGAAGCCCGCGATGGCGATCGCCGACATCATGGCGCCGGGGAAGAGCATCGCTCTTCGCGCCGTCGCATTGTTCCCGCGATCCGCTGCAATCAGCGCCGGTATCGAAAACACGGTTGACAGCGCCACCACAGATGAACTGCCCGGCGAAAACAGGCCGATCGCGACCCACGGCGCCGCAGCCAACGCCAACGCGGCCACGCCTGTCTTGATCGCGCGCACAACCCCCGCGTTCGTTCTCGTTGTCTTACGAATCTGCCGTATCGAGCCAAAGACTCCGGACAAGCACACGCCCAGCATGACCGCCGCGGCTCCGATCAGACCGACACGTTTCGAAAACCCCGCCCGCGCCGCGCTCAGCTTTACTTCGACCGGCGCCCGCTCGGCCTTGTGACCGGCGACCGCCTCTTCCACCGCCACGGGCGTAACCCCCGCCGCGCGCAGCGCCGTGAGGTCCGCCGCCTGCCGCGCCCGCAGGTCGTCCAGCTCATTTCGCTCGGCGACACCGCCGACATACAGCGCTTCGTACCGCGCCGGGTACACGCGCCCGAAGATCCCCGGCCCCAGCAGCAACCCCGCCACCACGCCGCCGACAATCGCCGCGCCGTGCTTCTCGCCCGGCACCCGCGCCCAGCGCAGCAGCAGAGCGAACGCCGAGGCCGTTACGAGCGGCAACGCCACCTGAATCACAATCAGCCAGATGTCGGAACCAGCGCCGCTCACGCGCGGGAGTGTAGGGGCTTCCAGTCGGCAACTCCGCGTTCCGACTTCCGCGTTCACACCAATGCCTAATGCCCAATGCCCAGTGCCTTCCCCACGAACCTCCGAGCCTCGCGATCCGCCGCGTACACATCGTCGAGCGACCGCACCTCCGAGACGCCGATCTCATCCATCGCCGCCCGGCTGAGCCTCGCGATCTTCCCGAACGGGATCTTCCGCGCGAGGAACGCCTCGACCGCCGCCTCGTTGGCCGCGTTGAAGACCGCGCCGCTCGTGCCGCCCTCGCGCGCTACTCGGAACCCGAGCTCCAGCGCCGGGAAGCGCCCGAGGTCCGGCTCGATGAAATCCAGCCGCGACGCCGAAGCGAGCGAAACCGCGCCGAGCTTCCCCGAGACGCGATGCGGGTACGCGATCGCCACCTGGATCGGCGTGCACATCGTCGGCACACCCATCTGCGCGATGCTCGAGCCATCGGCGAACTCCACCACCGCGTGGATGATCGACTGCGGGTGCACCACCACTCCGATCCGGTCGGCTTCGAGACCGAAGAGCCAGTGCGCCTCGATCACCTCGAGCGCCTTGTTGGTGAGGGACGCGGTGTCGATGGTCACCTTCGCGCCCATGTTCCACGTGGGGTGCGCCAGCGCATCCTCGGGGGTCGCGTTCTCCACCTGCTCCTTCGTCTTGTTCCGCAGCGCCCCGCCACTCGCCGTCAGGATCACACGGGAAACGTCCGCCCCCACTTCGCACGGCGGAACGAGCGCGGCCTGACGCTCGAGGCGTGAGGCTTGAGGCCTACGGGCGACACCTTGCGAGGCGTCCAATGCCCGGTGCCCGGTGCCTAGTGCCTCTGCGACATGAGCTTTCTCAGTGGCCCCCGCCAGCGCCTGCCACACCCCCGAATGCTCGCTATCGACCGGCAGCAGCCGCGCCCCGCTCTTCCGCGCCGTTTCGATAACAATGGATCCCGCCGCGACAAGAGTTTCCTTGTTCGCGAGGGCCACATCCGTCCCGCGCTCCACCGCCGCGAGCGTGGCCGAGAGTCCCGCCGCGCCGACGATCGCGCCGACGACCATGTCGCACTCGACCTCGCGCACGAGCCGCTCCGCCGCGTCCGCGCCGCTCCGCACCTTCACGCCCGGCGGCGCCGAAACCCGCTCGCACGACTTCCCATCCGCCAGCGCGACCTCGCGCACGCCGTGCGTCATCGCCTGCGCGAGCGTCGCGTCCGCGTTCCGCCCCGCCGCGAGCCCCACCACCTCGAACCGGAAGGGAAACTCGCCCCGCGCGTGCAGCGAGTTGAGATGCGTCACCACCTCGAGCGTCTGCACGCCGATGGAACCCGTCGAGCCCAGGATGATCAACCGGCGAACGCCGCTCTCCGCTCCCACGCGCACTCATTCCTCCCGCTTGACTCTCGCGATGTCGCCCGGCGCGAGCTTACGACGGTTGCCGTAGAGCGTCCGCACGGGCTTCGGTCCCGGCGCGGGCTCCGGCGTGCGCGCCTGCTGCGGCGACGGCGATCCGCCCCCGCCGCGATTGCCGCCGCCCCCACCGCCGCGCTGCTCATTCCGCGGCTGCGGCGCTCCACCCTGTCCCCCTCCGCCCCCACCGCCCTGTTGCTGCTGCTGATCGCCGCGCCGACCACGCCCACCACGCCGACGGCGACGGCGCTTCTTGCCACCCCCGCCTTCGCCGCCACCATGCGGCGGCTGACCAAACTGGCCGTCGTTCATTTGTTGACCATCGCTCGGCGAGTCGCTGGCCCCGCCGTCGTCATATCCCTGACCGCCCGAATCTTCGTGAACCACCGGCGCGTACCCGCCGCTGTCTTCGTTCGTGCCCCCGTCGTGCGAAGGCGCATCCATCAATGCGCCCGCGTGACCGTCAGCGCCCGGCGCCGCGCCATCCATCGCGGTACGATCACCCTTGCGACGGCGACGCCCGCCACGACGGCCGCGCCGACGTTTCTTCCCGGTTCCCGGCTCGCCCGGCGCGCCGCTCATCTCTCCGTCCCCGCCCTGCATCGGCTGCGCTTCGACCATCGACGAGCCCTCGCCTGACGAACCCGGCAGTTCGCTCGGCGCAACATCCCACGAATCGCCGCGCCGCTGCGATGCGCCGATCGCCGGCGAGCCCGCCTGCGGCATCGGCCTTTGCTGCAGCTGCCCATGCTGCGGCGGCTGCCCGCGCCCCCCTCCACCACCGCTCTGCTGCTGGCGCTGCTGCGGTTGTTGTTGCGGCCCCCCATCACGATCGCCATCGCGCCCACGTCCGCGCCCGCGCCGCCCGCGCTTCCCCCGGCCTCGCTCATCGCGGTCGCGCCCGCCGCCCCGATCCGATCGCGCGGGAACAAGGGGCGAAATCTGCATCCCCTCCGTCTCGCGCAGGTCTTCTTCCGTCAGGTCCACCAGCATGGGCTCGACGACCGCCGGCTCGACCTCCGCCTCCGCCGGGAGCGGCTCGGGCGCGCGCTCCTCGTGTGTCGTGTCCACCGACCAATCCCCAACGTCTGCTTCCCCCGCTTCCTTCCACTCCGCCAGGTCCCGCGGCGGCTTGATCGCCGGCATCCGCTCGATATCAATATCCGCGCCGTTCTCCTCGTACGCGTAGAACACCACCCGGTCGAGCCCGACGTCCTCGCTGATCCGCACGTCGATGCTCTTCTTCGACTGGTACTCCAGACGCCCCAGCGCCTGCCGCTTCGCCGAGAGCAGCGACCCCGCCACGCCCGGCGGCACGACCATCTCTACCCGCTTGATCTTCTCCTGGCCTAAAAGGAGTGCGAGCGACCGCAGCGCATCCGCCGCGACGCTCTCGGGCCTCTGCACCAACCCCCGACCATGGCACGCCGGGCACTTCGTGAAGTGCACCGACCGCAGACTGCCGCGCTGGCGCTGGCGGGTCATTTCCACGATGCCGAACTGGCTGATCGGGAGCACCTTCGTCGCGGCGCGATCGTTCTTCAGCAACTCCTTGAACTGGTTCTCGATGTCGCGCCGGTGCTCGCGCTTCATCATGTCGATGAGGTCGCACAGCACCAGCCCGCCGATGTCGCGCAGGCGGAGTTGCCGGCAGATCTCATCCACCGCCTCGACGTTCGTGCGGTACGCCGTTGTCTCGGCATCGCCCGCGCTCCGCATCTTGCCGGAGTTCACGTCGATCGCGATCATCGCCTCCGTCTCGTCGATCACGAGGTACCCGCCGCTGGGCAGGGGCACCTCGCGCGCGTGCATCCGCGCGATCTGATCCTCGATCCCGAAGGCGTGGAACATCGGCGTCTGCCGGTCGTAGTTCAGCAGCTTCGTCCCGCTCCGGGGCGACACGATCTTCATGAACCGCGACGCGCGCCGGATCGCCGACTCGTTGTCCACCACGATCTCGTCCACATCCGCCGTCCAGTAGTCCCGCAGCGATCGCATCAGCAAGTCGCTCTCGGCGTACAACAGCCGCGGCCCGTTCCCCGTCTTCTGTCTTCTCTCGATGTCCTTCCACAACCGCATCAGGTACGCGAGGTCGCGCTTGAGCTCCATCTTGCCGCGGCCGATCCCGGCCGTCCGCAAAATGAACCCGAACCCCTCGGGGAGCTCGATCTGGTCGAGCGTCGCCTTCATCTCGCGGCGCATCTCTTCGTCTTCGACCCGCCGCGAGACCCCCACCCGGTCCATGTCCGGCAGCATCACCAGGTACCGCCCCGGGATCGACAGGTAGCTCGTCAGCGTCGGGCCCTTCGTGTTGATGCCCTCTTTGAGCACCTGCACGATCACTTCCTGCCCGCGCTTCAGGCACTGCTGGATCGGCGGCCGTTCCCTCCTCGGCGTCTTCTTGCCGATCTGCTCCGTCTTCTCATCGTCCCCAGGGAAATACCTCGGGTGCACATCCGAGATGTGCAGGAAGCCGTTCGCCTCCAGCCCGAAGTCGATGAACGCCGCCTGGATCGACGGCTCGACGTTCACCACCCTCCCCACATAAATGTTCCCGACGAACGTGACCGACCCCGCCTTCTCGGCGTGGAACTCCTCGAGCCGTCCGTCGGTGGTGATAGCAATCCGGCACTCATCGCCGGGCACATAGTTCACGAGCATCTGCTTGACTGGCATTTCGATCTGTCCTCGCTAGCTGCGCGAGGCGATCACCTTCACGAGATTCTCAATCGTCGCGCCGCCGCGGTTGTGGGAGCGCACACGGCGCACCGACAGCCGCCAGGCGCCGCGCGCATCCCATCGGGAGCGGCGGGCCTGTCTCGGTTGAAATGGACGCGACAGAGAACACGGAAGGGAATCGCTCGCTCGCCGCGCCGATCTCATCGGCCGCCGGCGCGATGGGCCGCGCAAGCAGGTTGCCCGCGCTCAAAGACCCTCGCAGCCGGGCGCCGGTTCAAACAACCGGCGCGGCGTTGGTTTCGTTTCTCGAGGGGGCCTCGCGACCTCAGCCGGCGGAACGCCCGCCGGACTCCTCGGGGATGACTTTCCTCGCCTGGTCACGCAGATACGCGATGACCTGGCGATCGGAATCGAACGAGCAGGCCGTTCGAGCCAGCCGTTCACATTTACCAATATCGACGCTTCGGATCACCCGCTTCACGTAAGGAATCCGTGAAGGCGTCACCGAAAGGGTACGCAACCCCAACCCCAGAAGCAACATCGTGTATTGCGTGTCCCCCGCCAGCTCCCCGCAGCAGGACACGGGAATGTTAAACCGCTTCGCCGTCCGGGCGACTTCCTTCATCAGCCGCAGAACCGCCGGGTCCGCCCCCGAATACAGCTTCGACACCCGCTCGTTCGTCCGGTCCACCGCCAGCGTGTACTGGATCAGGTCGTTCGTCCCGATCGAGAAGAAATCCACCTCGCGGCAGAACGAGTGCACCATGATCGCCGCCGACGGCGTCTCCACCATCATCCCGATCTTCGTCTCCCGGTCGAACGCGATCCCCTCGTCCTCGAGGTCCTCCATCACGTCCCGCAAAATCATCTTCGCCTGCCGCAGCTCCATCACGTTCGACACCAGCGGGAACATGATCTTCATCGGCCCCGACGCCGTCGCCCGCAGCATCGCCCGCAGCTGCCTCTTGAACAGCGGCAGGTTCTGCAGGCAATACCGGATGCTCCGCAGCCCCAGGAACGGGTTCCGCTCCGGCGTCCCCGCGCGCTCCTGCGTCGCCTTGTCCGCGCCAAGATCAAACGTCCGCAGCACCATCGTCTTGCCGCCCGCGAGCTCCGCGCACAGCCGGTACTCCTCGAACTGCTCCTGCTCCGTCGGCTCGTGATCGCTCGTCAGCCACAGGAACTCCGTGCGGAAGAGTCCCACCCCCGCGCCCCCATCCTCCAGCACGCTCCGCACTTCGGACGCGAACTCGATGTTCCCGAGCAGCTCGATCTCTACGCCGTCCGTCGTCACCGCGCCGAGGTCCTTCAGCTCCGCGAGCGACAGCGCGAACGCCTGCGCTTCCTTGATGTACCCGCTGTATTCCTCGAGGGTTTTCTCATCAGGATGCAGGATCGCGACGCCGCGGTCGCCGTCGATGATGATGGGATCCCCGTCCTCCGCCGCCTGCGTCAGCGTCTCGCACCCCACCACCGCCGGGATATCGAGCGCCCTCGCGAAGATCGCCGTGTGGCTCGTCGGCCCGCCCAGATCGGTACAGAAGCCGAGCACATGACTGCGCGGGAACGTCGCCGCCTGGCTGGGCGTGAGGTCGCTCGCCACGATCACCGCCGGCTGGTCGAGCCGCGACAGCGCCGACCGGTGCTCGCCGATCAGATGCCGCAGCACGCGCCGTTCCAAATCCCAAAGATCGTCGACCTTCGTGCGGAACGCCGGATCCGCCATCGCCTCGAAGCGCTTGGCCAGCAGACGGAACTGCTCCTGAACCGCCCACTCCGCCGTGACCCGCTCCTTCGTGATCCGCTCCGCGATCAGCTTCACGAGGCTCGGGTCCGCCAGCATCCCCTGGTGGAACGCGAATATTTTCGCCGCCTCCGCCCCCAGTTCCTCCTCCGCGTGCCGGCGCATGGCATCAAGATCTTCGAGCGACGCCTTCAGCGCCGTCTCCAGCCGCACCTGCTCCGCTTGCTCGGCCCCCGCCGGAACCTGCCGCTTCGGAATCCGAACGTGGACATCGTCGAGCACGAACACCCGAGCGATCACCACGCCTGACGAAACGGGAATTCCCTTGAAGATCTCCATCCAGCCTCTTCCTCAGCGGGCCCCGGCCGGTGCATCAGCACCAGTGCAAAGCCGCCGCCTCGATCCGACCCAACCAATCTAAGGCATTTCCTTCTCGGTCGAATTCCACCATTTCTTCTCGGAAGACTTCAACCATCCTCTCCTCTTTCTCTGCGTCCTCTGCGCCCTGCGGTGAATCCGCTTCTTCCCGCTTGACTTCACCCCCCACCACTGCTCCAATGACCAGCGATCCATCACTCCATTCCGGAGTCCACGGCGAGCGGGAACGTCCCCGCCACGCCGCGAGGTCGATCATCAGAACCGCATGACCACCCACACCGGGATCCTCGTCTGGCCCCAGCGGGCCGAGGGACGTGTCCGCCAGCTTGGCGACACGATCATCGAAAACCCCGACGATCCCTTCGTCCCACTTGCCCTGGGCGAGAGCTATCCCCTCCGCCAGGCTCAGGAACTGACTGTCGAAGTCTCCGACCATAAGTCCAATCGCCGTCGCGCCGGGGGCGGCCGCAACATCCGCCCGGTCGTCGACCACATCCTCGCCATCGACGGCCTCTCGCCCGACGACTACAAAAAGAAAAAGCCCTTCGATCAGCTCACGTCGATCGACCCCCAGCCGCGTCTCCAGCTTGAATACCCCGGCTGCCCGCCCTCGTGCCGCCTTATCGATCTGTTTTGCCCCATCGGCCGTGGCCAGCGCGCGCTCATCGTTTCGCCCCCCAAGGCCGGCAAGACGACGCTCCTCAAGGACATCGCGCTCGCCCTCTCGAAGAACCACCCCGAGCTCGTGATCCTCGCGATGCTCATCGACGAGCGCCCCGAGGAAGTGACCGACTTCCGGCGCTCCGTCCCCGCGCGCGTCTTCGCCTCATCGAACGACCACGACACCGAGCGCCACGTCGCCGTCTCGACCGTCGTCACCGAGCGCGCCAAGCGACTCGTCGAAGCCGGCAAGCACGTCGTCATCGTCCTCGATTCGATCACGCGCCTCGGCCGCGCCTTCAACCGCTCCTCCCAGCACGCCAACTCCGGGCGCACGATGTCGGGAGGCCTCGACTCCAAGGCCCTCACCATCCCCAAGCAGATCTTCGGCGCCGCCCGCAA
>DASZQL010000070.1:0-5655 GCA_035549675.1 Phycisphaerales bacterium
CCCCTCGGCAACTCCCCGGCTGAAGGCAAAGACAGAGAAGGGGAGAAGGAGTAGAAGAAAGAAGCCCTCACCCTGCCCTCTCCCAGAGGGAAAGGGAGGGAGGCACGCTTCCTGACGGTCGCGTCTCGTTGAGCCGTTCGATCTACAATCCCGTACTGCACCGCGGATTTGGCGGTACCTAAGGAATGTTGTGTGGCGAAGAGCGAGCGGGGATTGAAGGGAACGGACGCCGCGGGGGATGTGGCGGAGTTGTCGTTCGAGGATGCGGTGCGGCGGCTGGAGGAGATCACGGAGAAGATCGAGTCTGGGGAAATCGGGCTGGAGCAGTCGCTTACGGAGTATGAGCGTGGGATGGCGTTGCTGAAGCACTGCCGCGGGATATTGGATCGGGCGGAGCAGCGGGTGGCGGAGTTGACGCCGGGGGATGAGGGATCGGGGAGGGGACGGAGGGCGCGGGGTGGGAAGGATGATGTTGGGAGCGGCTGAGGACCGAAGGGAGTGTCGGCCGCCCATTTCATGGGCGGGAGCATGAGAGCGCTCGTTGTCTTTGGGGAGCCTCGGGCCAGATGCTGGCGCATCTGGCAACCATGGGACGGCCCGTTTCACGGGCGTTTGAGATCCGAGCGGCACGGGTCATGGCATCGAGGTGTCGTGTATCGTCGAGTTGAGCCGCGGGCCGGGATTGCGTCGAAGCATTGACTATCCATGACCAATGGGGACTTCCTGATCTGGTCCGCGGCGTTGACGGGGCTGTTGTTCGTCTTCGCGCTGGGGTGCATCGTCGGATCGTTCATCAACGTGGTGGCGTACCGGTTGCCCTTGGGGATGGGGCTGGTGATGCCGCCTTCGTCGTGCCCGGCGTGCGGGACGCGGCTGACGTGGCGGGAGAACTTCCCGGTCTTGGGGTGGCTGTGGCTCGGGGGGAAGTGCCGGTTCTGCAGGAGCGCGATCTCGGCGCAGTACCCGATGATCGAGTTCATCGTGGGGTTGCTGTTCGCGGGGTTGTTTGCGCTGTGGTACATGCAGCCTTCGGTGCTGACGTGGGCGGGGCTGGATGTGAGCGTGTTTCGGGATGAGTTCGTGCGGCTGGGGGTCTGGCGCACGTGGCCGTTCTTTGTGAGCGTGCTGTTCCTCATCGGGTCGCTGGTCGCGATCACGCTGATCGACGCCCGGACGTTCATGATCCCGCTGGCGATCCCGGTATGGGCGACGTTCGTCGGGATCGCGGCGCACCTGGGCAACGCGATCTACTTCCAGTTGACGAGGAGCGCGCACCAGTTGGGCGAGATGAAATGGGCGATTCCCACGCCGAGCGGGTGGGCGCTGGGGGGCACGATCGGGGCGACCGCGGGGCTGATGATTTCGCTGGCGTTGCTGTACGGCAAGATTCTGAAGCGAAGCTTCGCGGACTACGAAGAGTGGGAGAAAGCCCACGCGACGAAGGAAGCGGCTGGTGGGGCGAGCGGGGCGGGTGAGACGAACATATCCACAGACCACAAGGGTTCGGAAGCCTCGGGGGGCGCCGGCGAGACGGGTGCTCCGGTCCGGATGGTGCTGATGCGGACGCTGTTCCTGACGGGGCCGGCGATCGCGCTGATGTTCCTGGGGTTCACGATCGGGCTGCCCTTGGACCGGCCGATGCAGGGGATGATCGCCGGGGCGGCGGGCGGGCTGCTGGTGGGGATGTTCCTTCGGCGGCTGGTGCCGGATGCGGGGCACCATGCTTCGGACCCGGTGTGGATCCAGTACCCGTACGCGCGGCGGGAAATGGTGCGGGAGATCACGTTCCTGCTGCCGGTGGTGGCGCTTGGGGTCGCGGGAGCTTTGCTCACGCGTGAGAGCGGATGGCTTGGCCAGTTGGCCGCGAATCCGCCATTATGGGTCAAGGCGGTCGGGGGATCGCTGCTGGGGTATTTGATCGGGGCGGGGATGATCTGGTTCACGCGGATCGCGGCGACGCTGGTGTTCGGACGTGAGGCGATGGGGCTTGGGGATGTCCACCTGATGGGCGCGGTCGGGGCGGTGCTGGGGTGGGTGACGCCGGTGCTGGCGTTTTTCACGGCGCCGTTCCTGGGGTTGGCCTGGGCGGCGATGAGCGTGGTCTTCGGGCGGTTCCTGAAAAGAGTCGGGACGGCGCTGCCGTATGGGCCGCACCTGGCGATGGGGACCTTGCTGGCGCTGTATGGGCGGCCGGTGTACGAGATCATTTTTTCTCTGATCGCCTCCCCCACCGGCGAAACGATCCATCTGCCTTGAAGCAGAAGAGGCACAAGAGCCGAAAAAACTAGTGGTATTCGTGTTCCGCGGCTTGACAAAGAAGCGCTGATGTGGTGCGATCCCGCGCGAAGTATGACCCCGTCAAGGAGGATTCAGGCATGACCCGTTCACGGTTGATGGTTTCGGTGGTGGCGCTCGCTGCGGTGTTCACGACGCTCGGTGGGTGCGCGAACGAGAAGCAGAAGGCGCTGGAGAAGGAAGCGGCGCAGCTTCGTGAGCGCAACCAGCAGGTCGAGAAGCAGCTCGCTGACTCGGAGTCTGACAAGGCGCGGCTCCAGCAGGAGCTCGACTCGGCGAAAATGGCCGGGACGCAGTCGCCCGGCGCGAGCTACGGCGGCGGTGGTGGAGGCGGGGGCGACACAGTCATCACGGTCGCTGGGGATGTCGCCTTCGGATCGGGTTCCGCGACCGTCAAGGCGGACGCGAAGAAGATCCTGGACAAGATCGCCAGCGACTTGAACGGCCGGTACGCGTCGCATCGCATCAAGATTGGCGGTCACACGGACAGCGATCCGCTCAACAAGTCGAAGAAGAAATGGGGATCGAACGAGAAGCTGAGCGAGGCGCGAGCGGAAGCGGTCAGGGACTACCTCGCGTCGAAGGGTGTCTCTGAGTCGCGCATGTCGGCGGTCGGATACGGCTCTTCGCAGCCCAAGGGCAGCAAGAAGGATTCACGCCGGGTGGAGATCGTGGTTGTCGGGAACGGCAACTGACACCGGGCTGATTGAAGACTGAGGGAATGAACAGGTCCGGGTGATGGCGCCCGGACTTTTTTATTCGATTCACGTCTTAAGAAACCCCCTCCGTCACGCTGCGCGTGACACCTCCCCCGATCGGAATCGGGGGAGGGAACAAGGCTTTATGCTCGGGGGTGCATGGCACGTGCGGTGGCGGCTGTAGATGCGCTGAAGCTGACGGCGGCGGTGGAGTCGTTGCCGGGGGTGACTGCCGCGCGGGGGGCGGCGTTGCGGGCGCTGGGGATTCCGACGCTGGCGCATTTGATTCACCATTTGCCGTTCAGGCACGAGCGAGTGGAGCCGGAGACGCCGATCGAGGGGATGAAGGCGGGGGCGATTGTGACGGCGGCGGGTGAGGTGACGGCGACGCGGGTCACGCCGCGGGGGAAGCGGCCTCGGTTCGAGGTGGTGCTGGTGGACCACACGGGGCGGGTCGACGTGGTGTTTTTCAACCAGTCGTACCTGACGAAGCAGATCGTGCCTGGGGATGTGATCCGGGTGCAGGGGAAGGCGAACCGCTTCGGGCCGGGCGGGCAGAGCCTGCAGATCGTCAATCCGAAGTGGTGGAAAGTCAAGGAGGACGATGAGGCGCCGAAGGTCGGGCGCTTGCGGCCGGTGTACCCGGCGTCGGAGGGGGCGCCGTCGGCGTTTATCGACGGGGTGATTCAGAAGGTGTTGGATCGCGCGCTGCCGCTGATTGGGGACCACTTGAGCGAGGAGTTCCGGCGCGAGCGGTCGCTGCCCGAGTTGCGGGAGGCGTACCGGATGATCCACCGGCCCGCGTCTCAAGGGGAGGTGGATGAGGCGCGGCGACGGTTGATCTATGACGAGCTCTTGCTGCTGCAGCTCGGCGTGCGGATGAAGCGGGAGTACGTTCGGAAGTCCTTGCACGCGCCGGCGCTGAAGTGGTCGAGCCTGATGGACGAGCGGATCCGGGCGCGGCTGCCCTTCAAGCTGACGGCGGGGCAGGAAAAGGTCGTCCGGGAAATACGAGAGGACTTGGGACGATCGACGCCGGCGAACCGGCTGATCCAGGGGGACGTCGGGTCGGGCAAGACGGCGGTGGCGGTGTACGCGATGCTGATGGCGGTGGCGTCGAAGCGGCAGGCGGCGCTGATGGCGCCGACGCAACTGCTGGCGGAACAGCATTACGCGACGATCTCGGCGATGCTCGAGGGGTCCAAGGTGCGGGTGGCGCTGGTGACCGGAGCGGATCGCGCGGGGAAGAAGGGCGAACGCCAGGAAGTTGGCGAGTTCGACATCGCGATCGGAACGCACGCATTGTTGAGCGAGGGGGTGAAGTTCGATTCGCTAGCGGTCGCGGTGATCGATGAGCAGCACCGGTTCGGGGTGCATCAGCGCGCGAGATTGCGGGAGCGGAGCGGGGATGGGGACTCGTCGCCGCACGTGCTGGTGATGACGGCGACGCCGATCCCCCGGACGTTGTCGTTGACGATCTTTGGAGACCTGGATGTCTCGGCGATCCGTGGGCTGCCGCCGGGGCGGGCGAGGATTGCGAGCCGGGCGGTGCCGGCGTCGCGCGCGGGGGAGGTGTTCGAGTACGTGCGGAAACGGATCGAGAAGGGCGAGCAGGCGTACATCGTGGCGCCCACCATCGATCCGGGATCGGGAGACGACCCCGGGTTGCGGGCGGTCAGGCCGACGATGGATCTGCTGATCAACGTCACGAGCTTCTTTCGCAACCCGTCCGTCTTCGAGGCGCTGAAGCGGAAGGTGTTTCCCCGGCTGGTGAAAAACAACACCGGCGGCGACACGCTGCGCGTGTGGGTCGCGGGCTGCTCGACGGGCCAGGAAGCCTACTCGATCGCGATGGCCTACACGGAATTCGCGGAGCAGAGCAGCCATCATCTCCCGATCCAGATCTTCGCGACCGACGTCAACCCGCAGGTGCTCGATCCCGCGCGCATCGGCCGCTACGCGCGCAGCCAGCTCGAAGGCGTGTCGGCCGCGCGCCTCCAGCGCTTCTTCACCAAGGAACACGGCGGCTACCGGGTGGCGAAGGCGATTCGCGACATGGTGATCTTCGCGCAGCAAAACCTGCTGATCGACCCGCCGTTCACCCGCGTGGATCTCGTGAGCTGCCGGAACATGCTCATCTACATCGAGCCGGCGCTGCAGCAGAAGATCATCCCGGCCTTCCACTACGCGCTCCGCCCAAACGGCATGCTCCTGCTGGGCTCGTCGGAGTCCATCGGCCAGTTCACCACCCTCTTCGAACCGGCGGTGAAGGGACAGAAGATCTACGTCAAGAAACCCGCCGCGAGCCTGATGCGCTACGAGCGGCCGCCGACGCTGCCGATGACCAAGGCGCTGCGCGTGACGCTCGCGCCGAAGGCCGCGCCGGATTTCAGCCCGGTCGAGGCGTTCAAGGAAGCGGACCGGCTGACGCTGATGAAATACGCGCCGGTGAGCCTGCTGGTGAACGAAGAAGGCGACATCCTGCAGTTCCGCGGGGACGTGCGGCGCTACCTCGACCTGCCCACGGGCCGCGCGACGTTCCAGCTGCTCAAGCTCGCGCGCGAGGGCCTCTCGAGTCCGCTGCAGAAGGCGTGTCTCCGCGCGAAGCGCGACAACAAGACGGTGCGCGAACGCGGCATCCGCTTCGACCGCCGCCGCGGCG
>DASZQL010000071.1:0-5641 GCA_035549675.1 Phycisphaerales bacterium
TCCGGCCATGGGCTGAGGATACTGGGAGGTGTGCAAGATCCGGGCATCACGCCCAGAGCACGGGGAATCCTTTTCAGTCCTATTCTTTGCATCCTGCTCCGTGCTCTCTGTGGTGAGATTCTTTCCCTCCCCATGTTCGGCTCGCATCTCTCCATCGCCGGTTCCATGGCCAATGCTCCGCGCGAGGCGGAGCGGCTGACGTTCGATACGGTCCAGGTCTTCACCAAGAACCAGCGGCAGTGGAACGTGCCCGCGCTCGCGGATGCGGCCCGCGATGAGTGGCTCGCGGAGCTGGCGCGGCTGGGGTGGACCAGCCGCGTGGTCTCGCACAACAGCTACCTCGCGAATCTCGCGAGCCCGGATGACACGCTCTGGAACAAGTCGCTGGATTTGATGCGCGATGAGTTTTCTCGCGCTCACACGCTCGGCATCCCGTACCTCGTCGCCCACCCCGGGGCGCACGTGGGGAGCGGCGTCGAAGCGGGCATCGAGCGCATCGCGAAGGCTGTTGCGATCCTCCTGAAGGAAACGCGCGGCTCGGCGGTGAAGCTCTGTCTCGAAAACACCGCGGGTGGGGGATCGACGCTCGGCCGTTCCCTCGAAGAACTCGCCGCGATGAAGCAAGCGATCGAAGAGGAGGCGGGCGCCGACGCGCAGCTCCCCGGCGTCAAGTCCAAAACCGCTTCCCGCATCGCCTTCTGCATCGACACGTGTCATGCGCTGGCGGCGGGGTATGACCTGGATGCCTGCGAGCCCGGCGCTCCCGGCAAGCCCGGTCGGAAGCGAACGCGGCAGGAGGGTGAGGCGGCGGCGGAACGATTCTTCAGGGAGTTCGATGAGGTCTGTGGTCTTGGGAATCTCGCTGTCCTGCATCTCAACGATTCGAAGGGCGGGCGCGGGTCGCATCTCGACCGGCACGCGCACCTGGGAACAGGGAATGTGGCGGTGGGGGTTTTCGCGGCGATCGTGAACCATCGAGGGCTCGCGGGCGTACCGAAGATTCTCGAAACGCCCAAGGAGAACGACAAAGACGGCGTGCCGATGGACACGATCAACCTGAGGCTGCTCCGCAGCCTAGTGACGGGCGCGGAGGCCGGAGCGGAGGTTGAGCCCAAGCGTGCGGGCTCGCCGCGGAGCAGGGTTTCGAAGTCCAAGCCCGAGCCCAAAGCGAAGCCCAGGGCAAAGGCGCAGACCTCGCGCCAATCGCGCTCGAGCCGCAAGTAAACGGATTACGGGCGTCGCGGGAAACTGGACTGGGACGGCGCATTGGAACGGCCGATATGCGATGATGACCCCGCTACGGGGATCTGTTCGGGTCATGACGGGAGGACGCATCGAGTGAGGCGAGTTTGGCAGGAGAGTTCGACGCGCGGGAGGAGAATGAGCGGAGCGCGGGGTCCGTTGCTGGCGGTTGCGGCGGCTGTTGCGGTCGCGGCGCTGCCGCTTTCGGGGTGCGGCCTGTTCCGCTCGAAGCCGGCGACGAGCGGGTCCGCGACCGACTCGAACGCGGCGCGGACGGTGACGCGTCCGGGCGAAGCGCGGGCGAACAGCGCCCGCGGCCTGGAGACCGTCGAACAGGCCAAGACGCTCAAGGAGCAGGGGCGCGACGACGAGGCGCTGGTGCTCCTGGCGCGCGCGATCGAGGTGAACCCGACGCTGACGGTCGCGCACATGGAGATGGGGGACATCTACGAGGAGAAGGGCGACTACAAGTCCGCGCAGAAGCGGTACGAGAGAGCCGCGGACCTCGAGCCTTCGAGCTTCGATGCGCAGTACAAGAACGGCCTGATGCTCCAGCTCATGGAGCGGTTCACCGAAGCCGTCCGCGCGTACCTCAGGGCTCTGACGCTCCGTCCCGAGGACCCGCAGGCGAATCTGAATCTCGCGACGGCGTACCTGCAGCAGAACGAGCCCGCGCAGGCGCTGCCCTACGCCCAGCGTTCGGTGCAGTATTCGCCGCGGAGCGGCCCGGCGTACGCGAATCTCGGGTCGGTGTACAGCGCGCTGGGTCGCCACGAAGAGGCTGTCCGGGCCTATGAATCCGCGGCGGAACTGACCGAGCTGACGCCCGCGCTGCTGCTCAATCTCGCCGAGGGGTACGGCAAGACCGAGCGGTACGAGCAGATGAACAACACGCTGGAGGCGCTGATCGCGTCGCATCCGACGGCGGCGGCCCAGGAGCGGCGCGGGTTCGCGCTCTTCAAGCTGCGCCGGTACTCGGAGTCGGAGCAGGCGTTCCGCGCCTCGCTCGCGATCGACGACCGGTACTACCCGGCGCTGAACGGCCTGGGCGTGTGCCTCTTGAACGAGTACATCAACTCGGGCAAGGAGAACCAGCACGCGAAGACCGAGGCGGTCGAGCTGCTGCGGAAGAGCGTCAAGATCAACAAGAGCCAGCCCAAGATCATGGAGTTGCTGGGGCGGTTCAGCTGAGCATGGCTCAACGCTCAAAGCGAAAAACTCAAAGCTCAAATGAGAGCCGGTGAGAGCTGTTCTCGCGGCTACACTGACAGCCCGCGGTGGGTGTGTTGTGTTGTTCCTATTTGAGCTTTTCGTTTTTCGCTTTGAGTTTTTCCCATGCCCAACCCCAAACTGCTGGAAACGTTCCCGACCCCGCCCGGCGCGCCGATCGTGATCGAGCACATCGCGGAGGAGTTCACGTCGGTGTGCCCGAAGACGGGTCACCCGGACTTCGGGACGGTGACGGTGCGGTACACGCCGCGGGAGGCGGGGGGCGCGGGTGGTGGGGGAGGGGTTTGCGTCGAGCTCAAGAGCCTCAAGCTCTATTACCACTCGTTCCGCAACGAGGGGATTTTCTACGAGGCGGTGACGGGGACGATCCGCGACCACCTGGTCGCGGCGATGAAGCCGGTGTGGCTGCAGGTGGTGACGAACTGGCGCGGGCGCGGCGGGATCCGGTCGGTGATCCGGGCCGAGTTCGGTGATGTGCCGGCGGAGTACCGCGGCGGTTCGTGAGCTCGCGGCACATCATGCCGGTACCGTGGGCGGCTCATGTCCTTCGACAACCTGGCTCGACGCTGCTTCAATATGGGCATGACGCAATCCACCCGTCACCTGCGCACCAGGTCGTTGTTCCCGGTGCTGCTCGTCGGTCTTTCGTTATTCCTTATTGTCGCCCCGCCCGCCTCGCGCGGCGGAAGTGAGGCCCAAGGGGGGCAGGGTGCCGCCCGCGGCTGGAAGCTCAACCTCGACCGACCCGGCGACAAGCCGTCGCCGAACTTCCGCATCGTCACGGACATCGGCGGCATGAAGGGCCCGCCGCTTGACGCTTCGCAATGGGGCTTCGAATACCGCAAGGCGGTCACCTTCGGCGAGCACCTCATCGGCCTCTTCCCGCGGTTCTACAACGGTCAGATGGAGAACGGCGGCGTGCCACAGCGGGTGGACATGGCGGCGCATCTCGACAAGGTCCGGCGCGACGTCGAGGCGAAGCTGCCGGATCCGAACTGGGACGGGTTCGCGATGCTCGACTTCGAGTCATGGGCGCCGTGGTGGACGGGCACGCAGAAGGCGTACGAGGACGAATCGCGGAAGCTGGTGCGCGCCGAGCGGCCGGACATCTCCGATCGCGAGCTCGAGCGGCGCGCGAAGGCGGCGTTCGAGGCGGCGGGCCGGACCTTCTTCGAGCGGACGATCAAGACGTGCCAGGAGCTGCGTCCGCGCGCGAAGTGGGGCTTCTACTGCTACCCCCAGCAGTACCACCGGGGCACGGAGCAGACCCTCAAGTGGCTGTGGGACTCGGTGGACGTGATGTACCCCGGCTTCTATTTCTCGTGGTACGGCCTCGCCGACGGCCAGCCCCCCAAGGAGGGCCAGCAGCCCATCAGCAGCACCATCGATGAGATGCGGGCTCATTTCGCCTTCGCCCGACAGCTCGCGGACGCCGGGCCGAAGAAAAAACTCGTCGCCGCGTTGCTTTCGCCGCGGTATTTCGACGCGAACAAGACCTATGCCTGGACCGTACTCAACGACGACGATATCGAAGTGACCCTCCGCCTCCCGATGCTCTGCGGCGTGGACGCCGAGCTGTATTGGGACTACATCCGCAACGAGGGCGATTCCGTCCAGCTGCGCCGCTTTTTCGAGGACAAGTTCGGGCCGGCGGGGCAGAAGGTCATCGCCGAGGCCCGTGAACGGGCGAATCAACAGGGCGGTCAAAGCCGATGATTGGATGGGACCGGGCCTCGGCGGCGATGAGACTCAACGCCCATTTCATGGGCTTCAAGAATGGATGATTGAAGACGGCCCCAGACGCCCCCGCGTCTGGCAACCATCGAACGGCCCGCTTCACGGGCCTTTGCGGGACGTCCGGCGCTATTCCGGGTGCGCCGGCTTGCTTTGGGCGACGACCTGAACGGAGTCATGCATGTGCGGGATCGCGGGCATCGTCACGCGGGACAAGCCACTGGCCGAACGCGCGCTCCGGGCGATGCTCTGTGCCGAGACGCACCGCGGCCCCGATGACGAAGGCCTCGAACTCATCGACACGGGCGGCAATGGGGGAAGTGGGGGGGGCGGGACGGTGGTCGCCCTCGGCCAGCGCCGGCTTTCGATCATTGATCTCTCGCCGCTGGGCCACCAGCCGATGCACCACGCCGAGTCGGGCGACTGGCTGACGTACAACGGCGAGCTCTACAACTACATGACCTTCCGGCGCGAGCTGGAGCGCGAGGGGGTCCGCTTCCGGGGCCACAGCGATACCGAGGTCATGCTCGCGGCCCTGGTGCGCTGGGGGCCCTCAGCCATCGAGCGCTTCGAGGGGATGTTCGCGATCATCTGGTACCGCGCGAAGCAGCGGACGCTGGTGATTGCGCGCGACCCCGTCGGCATCAAGCCGCTGTATGTCGTTCGCACGGCGCGGGCGTTCGCGCTGGCGAGCGAGGTGCGGGCGCTGGTTGAATCAGGGCTGATCGACAAGAGGCTCGACCGCGCGGGGCTGGCGACGCTGCTGGCGTACGGCGCGGTCGCGGAGCCGCACACGCTCTTCGAGGGGGTGCGCTCGTTCCCCGCGGGTTGCTGGCAGGAGATCCCGGTCGATTCGCTTCTTGATCGCGAGCACCCCGCGCCGAAACGGTACTGGTCCCCGCCGCAGGCGGATTCGTCGATCACCGAGGCGGACGCGACGGCGCAGCTCCGCGAGACGCTGGGCGACGCGGTCCGCGACCACCTCATCAGCGACGTGCCTGTGGGCGTGTTCCTCTCATCGGGGATCGATTCAACGCTCCTCGCCGGGCTCGCGGCGAAGCATCTGCCCGATCTCCGCTCGTTCACGGTGGCGTTCGCCGACAACCCGGACCTTTCGGAGGGCGAGATGGCGGCGCGGACGGCGAAGGAGTTCGGCCTCCGCCACACCGAGGTCCAGATCACCGCGCGCGAAGCGGAGGCGGAAGCCGCGAAGTGGCTGATGGCGCAGGACCAGCCGTCGGTGGACGGGCTCAACGTCTACATCGTCTCCGGCGCGGTGAAGCGCCAGGGGATGACGGTCGCCCTCTCGGGGCTCGGGGGCGATGAGGTCTTCGGCGGGTACCCCTCGTTCATCGACGTGCCGCGGCTCGCGGGGATGATGCGGAAGGTGCGCGCGGTGCCGCGGGCGATGCGGCCGGGGGGCGCGGCGGGGGGG
>DASZQL010000072.1:0-4883 GCA_035549675.1 Phycisphaerales bacterium
CGATCTACCTCGCGGTGCTGATCGTCGTGCAGATCATCATGCTGCTGGAGTCCCGCGGGAACCTGACGTACCAGCGGCTGGCGCTCAACGGCGCGGAAACCTTCCAGGCGGTCGCGTACCTGCAGCTCGGGCTCATCTGCATCCTCTCGCCGGTCTTCATGGCCGGGGCGATCGCGCAGGAATCCAATCCCAAGACGTGGGAGGTCATGCTCACCACGCCCCTTTCCGCGGCACAGATGGTCCTCGGGCACTTGTTCGGACGGTTGTTCTTTGTGCTCGTCCTGCTCTTCGCCTCGCTGCCCCTCTTTGCGATCACGCAGTACTACGGCGGCGTGCGGGGTGATTCCATTTTGTCGTCGTACGCCGTCTCGGCGTGCGCGGCGCTCCTCGTCGGTTCCATCGCCGTCGCGATCGCGGTCAACCGCATCGCGGGCCGGCGGGCGGTCTTCACATTTTATGTCTCCGTCATCTCGTACCTCGCCGTGACGTGGGTGATCGATGCGCAGCTCCAGTCCGTCTACGGGCGCGGCGTGACCGCCATGACCGGGCTCAACCCCTTCCTCGCCCTCCGCGCTCTTCTCAACCCCACCGGCTACCCGACTCCCTCGCCCATCGAGCTCGAATCGGTTTCCGCGCTGCAGGCGATGTGGATGGGCAGCCCGGTGATCTCGTGGTGCGTTCTTTCCGCCGGGCTGAGCGTGCTGCTCATCGGCGTGAGCACCTTCGGCGTGCGCGCGGTCGCTTCCGCCGAGGGCGCGATCCCTTGGCACCGGCGGCTCTTTGGGCTGGGCGCCCGCGGCGCTTCGGCGCGGCCGCCCCGCGCGGTGTGGAACAACCCCATCGCCTGGCGCGAGGCCGCGGCACGGCAAGCCACGCTCCCGCGCATCATCGCGCGGTGGGCGTTCCTCGGGATCGGCCTCCTCTGGGGCCTCGGGATCGTCCTGTACTACCACGGCGGGGCGATCTCGACGCCCTCGTTCCGCTACGTCCTCATGGCGACGGTGTTCACCGAGATTCTCGTCATCACGCTCGTCGCGGTGAACCTCTCGGCGACGGCCATCAGCCGCGAACGTGAGGATGGCACGCTCGACCTCCTGCTCACCACGCCCATCACGCAATCGGACTACCTCAACGGCAAGCTCCGCGGCCTGATCAGCTACCTCGTGCCGCTGCTCGCGGCGCCCCTCGGCACCGTGCTCTTCGCTTCCGTCTATGTCATGGCCGACGGCTTCGGGCGCGAAGGCGGTGTCATGTCGAACGACGTTGTCCCCGGGACCTCGGCCACCATCGCCACGCCCGCGATCCTGCCCGAAGCGGTCTTCACCGTCACGCTCGCGGCGATCCCGTTCCTCGCCTTCTGCATCATGATCGGGCTGCAGTGGTCGCTGCGGAGCAAGGGGACGATCGCCTCCGTCGTCGCGACCGTCGGCGTCATCGGTCTCATCGCGGGCGTCGTGGGGCTCTGCGGCTGGAAGTCCGCGGAGGAACTCCCCGTCATCGGGCCGCTGATCGGCGGGCTCAACCCGCTCGTCGCGCTCCTGGCCTCGGTCGAGCCCGCGACCACCATGGCGAAGTCCGTCGGCAGTTCCGCGACACTGACCCCCGCGCGCGTCTCGCTGGCGATCGGCTCGGGCGTCGCGGTCGTGGTGTACGCCGTCGCGATCTACGCGATCCGGGCGAACATGCTGCGGACGTTCGACATCACGGTGCGGAGGCTGGCGGGGGCGGGGTGATCGGCCGGAAGCTTCTAGAGAATCCTCTCCGCCTTCGGATAGCTGCCCAGCACGAAAAGCTCCGCGCAGTGCGCCTTCGCGGCGGTCACCGCCGCGGTGAGCTTTGGGTCGTCGCGGTGGCCGACGGCGTCGATGAAGAAGGTGTACGTCCAGTTCACGCGGCGGCTGGGGCGCTTGTCGATGTGCGTGAGATTGATGCCGTTCTCTTCGAAGGCGCGGAGGACGCTCACCAGGGCGCCGGGCTTGTCGGCGGTCGTGAACATGATGCTCGTCTTGTCGTTGCCGGTGGGCTTCGCGGATTGCTTGGAGATGATGAAGAATCGCGTGACGTTACTCGGATCGTCCTCGATGTCTTCGAAGAGCACGGCGACGTCGTAGAGGTGGGCGGCGAGTGTTGACGCGATGGCGGCGGAACCGCTGGCCGGGTCGCGGTCCTGTTCGGCGCGGGCGGTCTGGACGGCTTTGCTCGTGCTGGTCGCGGCGATGAGCTCGGCTTTGGGGTACTGCGTCGCGAGCCAGTTGCGGCACTGGCTGAAGGCCTCGGCCTTGGAGTGGATGCGTTTCACATCGTGCGGCGCGCAGTCGGCGCAGAGGGCGTGGTGCACGGCGAGGAGGACCTCGGCGTAGACATTGATCGACCCGCCCCCCCCGCCCCCCCCCGCATCGCGGAAGGCGTCGAGGGTTTCGGCGATCCCGCCGCCGATGGAGTTTTCGATGGGGACGAGGCCGTAGTCGCAGTGGCCGCGGACGACTTCGGTGAAGACGCCGGAGATTTCGTGGAGGTCCTCGAACTCGACGGAGGAGCCGAAGTGCTCGGTGGCGGCCTGGTGGCTGAAGGAGCCGGCGGGGCCCAGGTAGCCGATGCGGAGGGGGCGCTCAAGGGCGAAGCTGCCGCTCATGATCTCGCGGTAGACGGCTTCGATGGTGCGCGGCGGGAGCAGGCCGCCGAGGGATTGATTGGCGGCGAGGACGCGCTGGAGGACCTCGGCCTCGCGGTGCGGGGCGTAAATTGGCGCGCCGGATTCGCGCTTGCTCTCCCCCACTTCGACGACGAGGCGGGCGCGCTCGTTGAGGAGCTGGATGAGGCGCTGGTCCACGGAGTCGATGGCGGCCCGGAGTTCGCTGAGGGGGCGCGCGGGGCGGGCGGGTTTTGAGGATTCTTGGGGGACACTCACAGCGGCCATCATCGGCGAAAATCACACCTGACGCGACCGGGGAAACGGGCCGCGGAGCGTAGAATCGCATGGAATGTCGCGGAACATGCTCCGAACAAACTGGATAGAGGCTGAGTTTGCGGCGGAACTCCGCGAGAGGCCGATGAGAGCCATTGGCGTACCGCGCCGGAAGAACGAGGAATGAGTGAATCCGCGCACAACTCGATTCACGCCGCGAACGTAGCGAGGATGATCCTCGACCGCGTGGCGGAGGTGCATCTGGCGTCGTGGACGGCGATCGGGTTTGTGCTCGTCGCTGGGATTCTGATGTGGCTGGCAGGGGCGCGGTTTCTCAAGGCGTCGTTGGTGCTGCTCGGCGCGGCGGCGGGGTGTGCCGCGGGGTGTCTGCTGCCCGAACGGCTCGGGTGGGACATGGACGCGATCGTTCCGGCGATCGTGGGATTGATTCTCGGCGCGATGGTTGGGTGGCTCAGTTTTCGAGTCGCGGCGGGCGTGGTGCTCGGGCTTGTGCTCGCGGCTGCGGTTCCGGTGCTGATGGTGGCGACGAATCCGATGACTCATCTGCTCGGATCTCCGGCGGGGCGCGAAGCGCCGGCATGGACGGTTGTCGAAGAACCCGACATCGCGGAGGTTGAGGAGCGACCTGAGACAATGACAGACGATGAGAGTGCCGAACTCGCGGAACAGGGACGCGATCCGCTCCATGAGGTGGGCGGCATGATCGAGACGGGCACTCGTCCGATGGTCGGCGAGATGTCAGAGGCGACGAAGCGGCTGCTCGCGATCGCGGCCCTCGCCGGCGCGGTCGTCGGGTTCGGCATGGGGCTGGTGATGCCCAAGCGCGGCGCCGCGGGGGCATCCGCGGCGATCGGGGCGGCGATGATCCTGCCGGCGATTGGCGCGGGGCTCCTGGCCTTCGAGGTGCCGGTCCCGGTGCGGTTGACGGAGGAGCCGCGGCTCTGGATCGGGTTCTGGGCGGGACTCGCGGTCATCGGGACGGCGATTCAGTGGACGGGACTCAAGCGACAGGCCGATAACAAGCGCCAGCAAACAAACACCTAAGAGGGTTTGGCGCGATGACGACCTTGCCGCTGCTCCTGGCGACGATTGAGAATGATGGACCGCTGGCCGACTCGGGTCCGAACCCGCTGGCGCTGATCAACTCGCGCCTGTGGAACAACATCGACGTGTTGAACCATCCCGCGGCGCTCGCGGACATCCTGACGCGGATCAGCGTGGTATGGGCGGCCATTTTCGTGCTGCTGGGTGGGCTGTGCCTGCTCAACGGCTACCGCTGGCACAAGGCGGTGATCGTGGTGCTCGCGGCGCTGGGCGGCATCTGGATCGGTGTGGCGCTGGGGCAGAAGCTCGGCAACCCGGTGGTGATCGCGTCGTGCCTTTCGGTGCTGCTGGCGGTCGTCGCGTGGCCCGGACTGAAATATGCCGTCGCGGTCTTCGGCGGTCTGGCCGGCGCGTTCCTCGGCGCGAACCTGTGGACGGCGCTGGGGTTCAACCCCGGCATGCACCAGATGGGGGCAGTGATCGGGCTGGTCACGATCGGGATGCTCACATTCCTTGCGTTCCGCGCGGTGGTGATCCTGCTCACGGTCGTCGGCGGCGCGACGCTCCTGCTCTTTGGCGGGATGGCGGTGCTGCTGAGCATCGGCGCATTCGAAGACCCGATCGTCGGGAGCATGAAGAGCTACCCGCTCATGATCCCGGTCATCGCGGCGAGCCTCGCGATCGTCGGCGCGGTGGTGCAGTATGTCGGCGGGTGGAAGGGATTGAAGGCTTCGGCGGACCGGGTGGAGAGCGGCGCGGAGGGTGGGGCGAAGCGAAGGGCGGCGTAGCAGGGACGGTGAGACGGTGAGACGGTGAGACGGTGAGACGGTGAGACGGTGAGACGGTGAGACGGTGAGACGGTGAGACGGTGAGACGGTGAGACGGTGAGACGGTGAGACGGAAGAAGTGTATT
>DASZQL010000073.1:0-7751 GCA_035549675.1 Phycisphaerales bacterium
CACGTACCGCCCGTCGCTCGACATCACCGGCCGATCCGTCTCGCCGCCGCCCCCGCCGCTGAACTCGTTGCCCTGCACGCCGCTCGACGAGAGGCTGACGCGCTCGGTCGTTGCGGTCGGCCGGTCATACACGAAGACGTCGAACCGGCCGTTCGTGTCGCCCGGCACGAGCATGTCCGAGTTTGAATAGAACGCCACAGACCGCCCGTCCGCCGAGACCGAGGCCGCCTGGGCGGACCCGTTCCCCTGTGCCCCGCCCGGACCGACGCTGACCCGCGTCGTCGTCTGGGCGTGCGACGGAGCGATCATCGTCAGCGAAACAACAATCCCCGCGGACAACGAGCGCACTGCGACAAATCGGTCATTGGACATGGCGGTTCTCCTGCGATTCGAACGTGTTGAGCGTAGCGGGGCACTCCGATGAGAACAGCATGACACGCCGACATGTTGCCGGGATGAAAAAAATAGCGCCGCGAGCCCTTCAGGGTCCGCGGCGCGGTAATCGCTGAAAAACACAGGACTTACGCCCCGGCTTCTTCGCCCACCTGCCACCGAAGGAACGCCGTGACCGACGCGCCCTTGGGGAGCATCTCGCGGACCTTCTTCGTCGGGTCCATGACGAACGGCTGCTCGAGGAGCGCGATCTCCTCGAAGAACTTCCGCATCCCGCCCTCGACCATCTTCTCGGCGATCTCCTTCGGCTTGCCGCTCTCCATCGCCTGCTCGAGGCGGAACTTCCGCTCCTTCTCGACGATGTGCGCCGGGACGTCGTTCGCCGAGATGCCCTTGGGCGCCGGCACCGCCGAGACGATGTGCATGCAGATGCTCCGGGCCATGTCCTGCGACACGTCGCCGTCCATCTGCAGGAGCGCCGCCTTCTTGCCGTCGTGGTGCACGTACTGGCCGAACATCGTCGACCCGGTGCCCTCGAGCTTGTGGATCCGCGCGATCGAGGCGTTCTCGCCCGTGGTGATCCGGATGTCATCGACCATCTTGGTCATCTCGGCGGTCGGCGTCACCGCGCCGGCGTTGCCCTGCAGCGCCATCTCAGAAATCTTCTTCACCGCTTCGAGGAACTTCTCGTTCTTCGCCGTGAAGTCGGTTTCCGCGCGGAGCTCCACGATCGTCGCCGCCCGGCCGCTGGGATCGACCGCGATCGCGAGGCGTCCTTCGCCCGCGGCGCGCTCGGTGCGGGTGTCCATCTTGCCTTTGAGCAGCTTGCGGAGATGATCCTCCGCGGCGGAGGCGTCGCCGCTGGTCGCTTCGAGGGCCTTCTTGCACTCCATCATCGACAGCCCGGTCTTGTTCCGCAGGGCCATCACGTCCTTGGCGCTGATTTCCGGCATGGCGGGATCGTCTCCGTTCGTTCGTTCATCACGCGGCGGGGTTGGGTCACCGGTCGCGGGTTGCTCTTGCTGGATTCGGAATGTTCCACGTGGAACAATTCCGGCTCGGGTCTGCGCGGCCCAGGGATGTTGCCGCGTGGTGTGTCACGGTTGTGCGCGCGCTTGAGGTCTAACGGCTTACGCGCCGCTGGCGGCGCCGACTTCGCCCGAGGTCGGTTCCGGGGCGCCCTCGGCCTTGAACTGCGTGCGACCGCTGCGGCGTCGGCCGCCGTCGCCGCCGCCGCCGCGGGGTCCGCCGCCGCCCTGGCCGGCGTCACCCTCGGGGCCGCCGGTCATGTTCTCGCGGTCGCCGGACTTCGCGGAGCGCTGCTGCTTGCCTTCGGAGACGGCGGCGCAGAGCTCGCGGATCACGACGTCGATGGAGCGCATCGAGTCGTCGTTGCCCGGGATCGCGATGTCGGCGAGGTCGGGGTCGCCGTCGGTGTCGATGAGGCAGATGGTCGGGATGCCGAGCTTGCGGGCCTCGAGGAGCGCGTTGCGCTCCTTCTTGGTGTCGATGCACATGAGGCAACCCGGGAGGCGGGACATGTTGCGGATGCCTTCGAGGTTGCGCTTGATCTTGTTCATCTCGCGCTTGAGCTGGCTCTCCATCTTCTTGGAGTAGCTCTGGAAGTTGTCGTTGCGCTCGATGGCTTCGAGCTCTTCGAGGCGCTTGAGGCGGGCGCGGATGGTGCGGAAGTTGGTGAGCGTGCCGCCGAGCCAGCGCTCGGTGACGAAGGGCATGCCGACGCCGGCGACGCGCTGGGCGAGCACGTCATGGGCCTGGCGCTTGGTGCCGACGAAGCAGACGTCCTGGCCGTCGGCGACGATCTTGGCGATGAACTTGCGGGCGAGAAGGATGCCCTTGATCGTCTCTTTGATGTCGATGATGTGGATCGAGCTGCGCTTGCCGTAGATATACGGCTGCATGCGCGGGTTCCAGTTGGCGGCGCGCTGGCCGAAATGGATACCGGCCTCGACCAGGTCCTTGACAAGTGACGATGCGGTGTTGGATGGAGCGGTTGCAGCGGACATGTGAAACCTCGGGCAGCGGGACGCGCCGAGAGCGATCGGAGGGATCCGCCGGTCCGGGCTGGACCGACACGGTTCCCGACCCTCGTGCGAAGGCCGCTTCAGGTGTGTGCCGAGCGGGCGACGGCCCGACCGGCGTACAAAGAAGGTTGATCCACCAGTGGATCCGCGGCGACCCGCCCACGCGAGCTGCCGCCCCGGTCGTCCGACCAACGACCGGCTGGGCATTTTAGCAGAAACTGGGGGATGCGGGCAAGGGGTTAGAAATGCTCTGAAAATTAGGGGGCCGCGTCATTCGGCCTTCATCAGGGTAGGGCAGGTTCTTCAGGGAACTTTCTGGACTCCGCCCCGATGACTTCCCTCCGTGACAAGATTCAGAACGCGCTCGATGAATGCCGAATGCTGATCCTCGGCGGGCAGGTGCTCATCAGCGTCTCGGCGGAGTCCGTGTACGAGCCCGGATTCCCCGAACTCTCGGCGGCCGGGCGGTGGGCGTGCGCGCTGGCGATGGCGGCGCTCGTGTTCGCGGTCGGGCTCCTGATGTGGCCCGCGGCGTATCACCGCATCGTGAGCGAAGGGGATGACAGCCCGGCGCTGCACCGGTTCGCGACGCGGATGCTGTGCCTCGCGCTGCCGCCCATCGCGATCGGGCTTGGCGCGTCGATGTTTGTTGTCGGGGAGCGTGCCTCTGGAATGGCGCTGGCGCTCGCGCTGGGCGCGGGCGTGCCGGCGTGCGCGATGAGCACGTGGTACGGCGTGCCGATGCTGTGGAATGCGCGGGCGCGCCAGCGGAATGATGAGCCGACGGAGAAGAACATGAGAACCCCGGTTGGCGACAAGGTTCGGCAGGTGCTGACGGAGGCGCGGATGGTGCTCCCGGGCGCGCAGGCTCTGCTCGGCTTCGGCTCGATCGCGGTGCTGATGGATGCGTTCAAGGAGCTGCCGCCGACGCTGAAGGTGGTGCACACGGCGGGCGTGTGCTTCATCGCGGTGGCGGTGATCCTGCTGATGACCCCGGCGGCGTATCACCGGCTGGTGGAAGACGGCGAGCAGACGGAGCGGTTCCACCGCGTGGCGTCGAGGTTGTTGCTGCTGGCGATGGCGGCGCTGGCGCCGGGGCTTTCCGCGGCGGTGTGGATCGTGATGGAGCGGGTGAGCGGGTCGCGGGCGGTGGGGGTCACGGCGGCCATGTGTGCGCTGGCGATGTTCTACGGGTGTTGGTTTGGGTGGACGGGGGTGGTGAGGAGGCATCGGGCTGGGAGTTGAACGCAGAGGACGCGGAGAGGCGCGGAGGGACTCGGAGAAAAGTCTTTATCGCGAAGGGCGAGAAGAGGGTGAAAGGAAGACGCTGGTCGTTCAGAGCAGTGACCAGCGGCACCCGGCGGCGCTGGGCGAATGGAGCGCTGGGGCGGCGAAGAAGACACTGGTCGCTCAAAGCCGCGACCAGTGGCACCAGGCACGATGTAAGGTATGGGCGGCGGTTCCGGTTCGGCTGGTTGGAGTAGGCGCTGTTGGAAGTCTTGCTGACCATCGTGGTGATTGTCGTGGGCATCGTTGCCGCGGTGCTGGCCTGGCAGGCGGACCAGCGGCGGCGGAAGCTGCTCATCGATTGGGCGGCGAAGAACGGGTGGACTTTTTCAGAGGATCGTGTCGGCGTGCCGGACATGGACTACGACCTCTTCCGGGTCGGGCACACGCGGTGGAGCCGGTACTGGGCGGAACGGGAGTTTGAGGGGGCGACGCCGGGGCTCGAGCGGGCGCGGGTGCGCTTGTTTGAGTACCACTACGCCGTCACGCGGAGCAACGGGAAGCAGACGTACACGCAGCATTACTACTTCACGTGCGGCGCGGCGGAACCGGGCGTCGATCTTGGGCGCGTCTTCATTCGAGACGAGAACTGGGGCGACAAGCTTGTGCAGGCGGTGGGGTTCGATGACATCGATCTCGAGGATGCGGACTTCTCGAAGAGATTTGTGGTCAAGGCGCGGGATCGGAAAGAGGCGTACGACCTGCTCGACGGCGCGATGATGCGGTTCCTCACGACCCGCGGCGGTTGGGTGATCGAGACCAACGGGCGCGAGTTGTTCGTGTACCGGAGCGGGCGGGTGAATCCCGGGGCGTTCGAGGACGCGGCGGGATTGATGCTGGGGTTCGTGGCGCAGCTGCCGCGGGTGATGGTGAACGCGGAGCGGGCGAGGCTGGGATTGCCCGCGCTGATCGAGGCGGGGAGCGCGGCGACGGCGAGCCGGGAGGCGCGGACGAAAGAAACCGGATACTAGGGAACAAGAAGAAGGACTCGAGAAGAAGGAAAAGCATTGAGAGGATGTAGCCCTCACCCCGACCCTCTCCCAGAGGGAGAGGGGGCGGAGAAGGAATTGCCCGTCGGCTAGCGCCGACGGTTCTATCAAGTCGCGCGGGACACGCTCAAAGCCGCGTATCCCGGCACCCGGCCACAACGGTGAGGGCTGGAGGAAGTAGAAGAAGGAGAACGACATGGTTGTGCTAGCGATCGTGGGCGGATTGGTTCTGCTGTTGCTGATCATCGTGATCGCGATCTACAACGGGCTGATCGTGGCGAGGCAGCGGGTGCGGGAGTCGTACTCGGGGGTCGATACCGAGCTCCAGCGCCGGCACGATCTGATTCCCAACCTCGTCAACACGGTGAAGGGGTACACGCAACACGAGCGCGGCTTGCTCGAAGAGATCACCAAGCTGCGCGAGCAGGCGGAGCAGCTCCGGCCGGGCGATGTCACCGGTGAGCAGGTGCGGGTCGAGAGCCAGCTCTCGGCGGCGCTGGGGCAGCTTCGCGTGCGGATGGAGGCGTACCCGGAACTCAAGGCGTCGTCGAACTTCCAGTCGCTGCAGGCGGAACTGGCCAACACCGAGGATCGCGTGCAGGGCGCGCTGCGGTTCTACAACGGCAACGTCCGCGAGCTCAACGTCAAGTGCGAGAGCTTCCCGAGCAACATCGTCGCCGGGATGTTCGGCTTCGCGAAGGCGGAGTATTTCGAGATCAAGAACCCCGAGGCGAGGGAGTCGCCGAAGGTTCAGTTCTGAACACATTCACCGCGGAGACGCGGAGAGCGCGGAGAGGATTCGTTCACCGCAGAAGGCGCAGAGGTTGGAAGAGAAGGTCGGTCAGGAAGGAACTTGAGAAGAATGGATTGTGCGCAGAGTGTCGAGGGTGAGGGCATCGACGCTCTCGGCGATGTAATGGGCGTGAATGAGTGATTCGCGCGGGGTGGTGTGGAGGAGGGCGATGGTGGTCATGCCGGCGGCGCGAGCGGCGGTGACGCCCCTCGGGGAGTCCTCGATGGCGATGCAGTCGCTTGGTGGGATGCCGAGACGCTGGGCGGCGAGGAGGTAGCCGGCGGGGTCGGGTTTGGCGCGGGGGACGTGATCAAAGGCGACGATCGTGCGGAAGTGATTGGTGATGGCGAGGTGGCCGAGCACGGCGCGGATCTCGTGTTCGAACGCGGCGGAGCAGACGGCGAGTGGGAGTCCGGCGGCCGAGGCGGCGCGAATGAGATTGAGCGTGCCTGGATACGGGGGCGCCTCGCCTCGTGTGAAAACGGATTCGACGTAGCGGCCTTTTTCGCGGAGGAGGCGGCGCTCGACGTCGGGCGTGAGTTCGACGCCGGCTTCCTCGAAGATCAGGCGGACGGCGTCCTCATCGGCAAGGCCGATGGAGAGGCCTTCGCGGACGGCGATGCCGAGCGGCGCGCAGGCGCGGCGGAGGCCCTCTTCGTGGATGGGCTCGGAGTCGACGATGACGCCGTCGAAGTCGAAAACGAGAGCGCGCATGTTGGGAAGGAGTGTAGGAAGGGCGTCAATGACTGTTGCGTCAAACGAGTTCGCGTGCTGCCTCGCTGATGCAGAGGTGCATGCCGCCCCTCTGCAACTCCTGGCTTGAGACCAAGATGGAGTAGAAAAAAGCGGAGATGGAGTAGCCCTCACCCCGGCCCTCTCCCAGAGGGAGAGGGAGCAACCCCCTCCGTCACGCTGCGCGTGCCACCTCCGCCGATAGGAATCGGGGGAGGAACAAGGAAGGAGGTCTGCGCGGGTATCAAGGACGAGCGAGGGGTGATCATTACACTCCGGCGATGCCGAACGTGGTGGTGTTTGATGATGGGAAGGGAATGCTCGGGCCGCTGACGGATTTGCGCTCGGCGATGTTCGTGCGCACGGGTGCGATGACGACGCTGGAGCGGCTGTCGCAGTTCGGGTTTTCGAGTTTCGGGCGCGGGGTATGCGGGATCTTCGTGCCGCGGGAGCTGGAGGCGCTGGAGCGGGAGACGAGCGAGCTGCCGGTCAATGACGCGGCGGTGTTCGGGATGTCGCCGAGGGAGATGGTGACGAGGGCGGCGACGCCGGTGGGAGCGGCGGGGAAAAAAGGTTCCACAAAGAAGAAAGGGCCGGCCGCGAGGGCGGGAAAGGTCGGCGGTAAGGCCGGGAGCAAGGCGGGATTTCCGGGGGCCGATGCGCCGGGTGTGGTGCTGATGAACGGGCGGTGTGTTGTCGCGCCGGAGGGAGTCGCCAAGCTGGTGCGCGATGAGGCGCTGGTGACGGCGGGGGGCGATGTGATCGCGGCGTGGCTGAGTGCGGAGGGGGCGCGTGAGTTTGTGGCGGATGGCGACGGAGGGCGGCAGGGGGAGAGCGCGCTGCCGCGGGGTGTGAAGCGGGTTGCGTGCGATGAACAGTGTCTGCTGGATCGTCCCTGGGATGTGATCCGTTTCCGCGACCGCGCGATTGATATTGACCTCGCGATTCTCACGCAGCGTCCGATGCAGGCTTTGCCGGATGGCGTGATCGGGATCGATCCGGAAAAGATCTGGATTCACCCGGAGGCGACGGTGTATCCGGGCGTGACGCTCGACGCGGAGCAGGGCGTGATCGCGATCGAAGAGGGCGCGGTGGTACGGCCCGGCGCGGTGATCATCGGCCCGGCGTACATCGGCGAGCGATCGACGGTCATCGACCGCACGCTCATCAAGGGTCACACGGCGATCGGGCCGGTGTGCAAGGTCGCGGGCGAAGTGGGCGGGACGATCTTCCAGAGTTTCTCGAACAAGGCGCACGACGGGCACCTCGGCGACTCGTACGTCGGCGAGTGGGTCAACTTCGGCGCGGGGACGACGAACTCCAACCTGCTCAACACGTACGGCGAGGTGATCGCGGTCGCGGGGCCGGGGGAGCGCAACGAGCGCACGGGCTTGCAGTACCTCGGGTGCATCGTCGGTGATCACGTGAAGTTCACGATCTGCACGCGGATCATGACGGGGAGCGTCTTCGGGACGGGGTGCATGTTCGCGGCGACGGCCCCGCCGCCCACCG
>DASZQL010000074.1:0-22468 GCA_035549675.1 Phycisphaerales bacterium
TGGTGCAGCCGTGGGGCTTCGATACGTTCGATGAAGGGCTGCGCGCGGGCGTCGAGGTGTACCACGCGCTCAAGGGCGTGCTGCACGACAAGCACCTCGAAACCGCCGTCGGCGACGAGGGCGGCTTCGCGCCGAACCTCAAGTCCAACGAAGAGGCGCTCCAGTACATCGAGCAGGCCGTGAAGAAAGCCGGCTACAAATGGGGCGAGCAGGTCTTCGTCGCGCTCGACCCCGCGTCGAGCGAGCTGTGGAATGAGGGGGAGAAGCTCGGCAAGAAAGGCTATTGCTTCTTCAAGAGCGAGCCCAATCGCGTGGCGTCGAGCGACGAGCTCATCGACATCTGGTCGAAGTGGTGCGCGAACTATCCCATCCGCTCGATCGAGGACGGCCTCGCCGAGAACGATTGGGAAGGATGGAAGAAGCTCACCGCCAAACTCGGCGACAAGGTCCAGCTCGTCGGCGATGACCTCTTCGTCACGAACTCCAAGTTCCTCCGGCGAGGCATCGACGAGTCCTGCGGCAACGCGATCCTCGTCAAGGTCAACCAGATCGGCACCCTCAGCGAGACCTTCGACGCGGTGAACCTCGCCATGCGCAGCGGCTACGGCGTCGTCATGTCCCACCGCTCGGGCGAGACCGAGGATGCCACCATCGCCGACATCGCCGTCGCGACCAACTGCGGCCAGATCAAGACCGGCGCCCCCTGCCGGAGCGACCGCAACGCCAAGTACAACCAGCTCATCCGCATCGCCGAGGACCTCGGGCCGAGCGCCGTGTATGGGAAGGGCGTCTGGTCGAAATAACGGTGCCGCCACCGACGATTAGTGTCCTATTCGGATATAGATGATTTTTCGCAGGGTGCTGCCAAAAGGCAGCAACCATGTGCAGCCCCCAACGTAGGGGCATCAGGCGGTTTCCATTTCGGGTGTCGGCCCGCCTCGACGCGGCTCGTGCGCAACCCACGATGCCGCAACCTTCCTTCCTCTTGGCCTACCGGTGTCCAACCCACCATGGCCAAGGGCGGCTACCGACATCCGTCTCGCCGGCGGGAGTGCTGCGTCACCCGTCGGCGCACCGACGGGCCTCTCGTGCCGGGCGTCCTGGAGGAGTCCGGCGCGAGGCCCGCTCGGGTCGTATCAAAGCGAGCATCCACGCGCCGGGGCCGGGAGAGATCCCGGCGCGTGCGTGCTCGTGCATATTTTTGGTGGTCGGTCCCAAAGGCTGCAAGGCGGTCGGGGCCTGGGGACATTGAGGGGTAGTTGTGATTCGGATGTGACCCTCAGCGTTGGCGTGGTGCCGCGGAGGTTCAGATGCCCAGGTTTCTTTCCCTTGAGGACGCGGTTTTTCGTCTCGGCGAGATCAGCGGCTCCGGGGCCTCCAACACCGAGACGTTGCGGGCGATCGTCAAAGTGGGGGAAGAGGCCACCGGCGCGGACATCGTCGCGATCGGTGTGTTCGCCAAGGGCATTACGAATCAGGCCATCGCGGCGAGCGTGATCGGCCCTTGGGATGATGATCTCTCGCGCCGTTTTCTGCAGCAGACCGAGTGGTCCCCCGACGAACGGGTGCTCGCCGTGCGCCTTGCGGCTCAGCCACGTGACAGGCTGTATCGCCGTTCGGAGTTGATCGATGAATCCGAGTTCCGGCGCAGCAAGCTCTTCAACGACTTCCAACGCCCGTTGCAAATGGGCGACCAGGCGCTGGGTGTCTTCCGCCGCGACGACGGGCTGGAGTTGCTGATCGGCTTGAGCGTGGTCGATCGGCGCGGGGTGATGACCCAGGAAATGCTCACCGCGGCGAAGCAGGTCGCACCCTACATGGCCCGGTGCTGGGCGTCGGCATGGAGACACGAGCCCGAGTGGATGATCACTCTCCGACCGGCCACGCGTGCGGTGCTCGACCACCTCATTTCCGGCTACGACGATGCACAAATCGCCTCGCTCACGGGGCTCAGCTACCACGGCGTGCGGGCACACCTTAAGCGTCTTTTCCGCGAAGCGGGCGTGCGAAGCCGGCTCCACCTCATGCAAGCCTGCCGGGGCGGATCGCCACCGGCCAAGGCCCAGGAACACGTCGCGGCGGTATGACCGCGCGATTTCGCCAAGCACGGCGCCGGTGTAAGTTCTGAGCCATGCGGGCTCACCTGATCCAGATGGACATCGCGTGGGAAGACCGCGCCGCGAACTGCCGAAAGGCGGGCGCGATGATCGCCGACTCTGGCACGGCGCCGGGTGACCTCGTCGTTTTGCCGGAGATGTTCGACACGGGCTTTTCGCTCAGCCCTGAACGCACGGCCGACACCCAGGGCGCCTCCGCGAAGTTTCTCGCCGAAACAGCCTCGCGGCACGAGATCTTTCTCATCGGCGGCATCACGACCATTGGCCCTGACGGACGGGGCCGTAATAGGGCGCTGGTCTTCGATCCCTCCGGTCGCAAGGTCGGCCGCTACGACAAGGTGCACCCCTTCAGCTTCGGCCGCGAGGCGGAGCGGTTCACCGGGGGCGGCGAGGTGACTTGCTTCGACTGGGAATCGACCTCAAACCCACAGACGGGCAAGATCCGCATCTGTCCAACGATCTGCTACGACCTGCGTTTCCCGGAGCTCTTTCGATCAGGAATGCGGATGGGGGCCTTGGCGTTCGCCGTCATCGCGAACTGGCCGTCGACCCGGGCAACCCATTGGCGGGCGTTAGCCATTGCCCGGGCCATCGAAAACCAGGCATTTGTTCTGGCGGTCAACCGCGTCGGAAAGGACCCGGTTCTTGAATACACGGGCGGGTCGTTGATCGTGGGCCCGAAGGGGGATGTTCTGGGCGAAGGAGATGCCTCGGAACGCGTCATTTCCGCCGAAATTGACCGGAATTCCGCGGTAGGGTGGCGTACAACTTTTCCCGCTTTGCGCGACTCCAAGGCTTGGCTATGACGATGAGCGGGTGCCTCTCCAGCCCAGGACCGGGAATAAGGCGAAAAAAGTTACCCTCCGCCAGCCGGAATCGTATTGACCACCCTGAGAATTAGGCTATGTTCACACTGTTGAGTTGAGGCCAGTCGGCGGAAACGCGGACCGGCCGAGCAGAGGGAGGCGCAAGCTTCCAAATTTAGTGTTCGGCAGAGCGAGCTTTGTCGCTTTGTCTGTATGAGCTGACTCCTCCGTGGTAGACCGCTGCGGCGCGGTGTAATGCCGATTGCTGTGCGGAAACAAGAGCCACGGATTCCCTGTGCTCGCTTCGCCGGTGGTAAATCATCGGCGAAGTGATTGCCCAGAAAGCCTTTATGGGCTCGAAGGGCATGTTCGGAGGAGAGATCGGGGGATCTCTCTTCCGAGCAACCGGCTCAAACGGCCGGTGAGTAAGAGGCTTGGAGTGCTCTGCGGTTTTGCCCTTGTCAGGGTGTGAACTGCGGGGATGTGGTTGTTTTTGACCATCTCAAGGTTGACTGTCTTGCGTCCGCGGCTATGTTATGGCCGACGGCGAAGCACAGGGCGCCGTCTCATCAAACTCGTCACGTCGCACACGTGACGCATCAGCTCCACCGGGACACCGGCGGGTCTGATTTCAGGGGTCAGCCGATCCCGACAACCTGCCACACTCCATAAGGAGGAGTCACGCCCCGGCCTGCGAACAGCGGACCTGGGCGTTTTCTTTTTCAACGCTCATCCCCCCCGCTTCGACCCGGATCGGAGCCCGATCCGTCCGATCGAAAAACCGCGGCTTCGGGCGGTCATGCGCCGGCCGGTCCATGCGCTGCCTCGACCGAGCCGCTATTCAGGGGGCGGCGCTACAACCGCGCATTTATTTCGACTTCATCACCCTTTCAGATCGTTCGGCCATGATTCGTCTGTCGTGCTTCAACCAGGGGCACGCGGCGGAGGCATCCGCCGCGAGCCATTCCCAATCGCATTGAGACAAATCATTTCGAAACTGCCCGCCCTATTTTTTCCAGGGCGCGCGGGGAGTGTTTGCATGGCGCCGTTGGATCACAATCAGGAGTCATTCCATGACCGCCCGATTGATCTGCAAGGTCATGGGCGCGGTATTCGTCATCGCGGCAATCTGGGGGTTCATCGCCGGGGATCACGTGCTCATCTTCCACGTCAACACCACGCACAACCTGGTGGATCTCGCGTAGGGGCTGGTGGCGTTGGCGTGCGGTTTCCCCTCCCAACGCGCCTCGCGGATCTTCAGTCTGACCTCCGGGTCGGTGTACGGGCTGGCGGCGATCCGGGGCTTCGCGGGCTGGACACCGATCGCGAGATTGCTGCACCTAAATCCGGCGGACAACTGGCTGCACACCATGATCGCGGCGGTCTCCCTGGTGACCGGCATCGTCACGATGCCTCGTCACGTGCCGCCGTCCACGGGCCGGCCGGCATAGACACCAATCAACGTCTTCAGGGTGGGGGCGAGCGCCCGCCTCGGCATCACCATTGGCGGCCCACGTTGTGATTCGAATGGAAACCGGCGGCACGCACACATTATGGGGTGATGAGCCACTGAACCTTCACCGGAGTCAGCTCACCCAGAACACGACGGCGGATGTGTGCATCATCGGCGCCGGGCTGGCAGGCATTCTGTGCGCGTACGCGCTGGCACGAGAAGGCCGCCGCGTCATCGTGCTGGAGGCCCTGGATATCGGCTCAGGAGAAACAGGCCGCACCACGGCGCACCTCACGAACGCGATCGACGATCGCTATTTCCACATCGAGCAGATGCACGGGGCCGAAGCGGCGCGGATCACCGCCGAAAGCCACACGCAAGGGATTTCATTCCTCGAGCGGATCGCAATGGAAGAGGCGATCCCCTGCGGTTTTACGCGGCTGGACGGGTACCTCTTCTTACCGCCCGGCGAAAAACCAGAACTGCTTCAGCGCGAACTGGATGCTGCGCACCGCGCCGGTCTCGGCGCTGTTGAGCGCGTCGACAAGGTTCCTTCGTTCGAAAGCGGCCCGGCGCTGCGGTTCCCCGACCAAGCGCAGTTCAGCCCGATGCGCTTCCTCGCTGGCGTCGCCCACGCCGCGGAGCGCCTCGGCGCCTCAATCCACACCGGCACCCAGGTCGACGGCATCGACAAGAGCAGTTCGCTCACCGTTCGCACCCGCGGCGGGTCGGCGGTCGAGTGCGGCGCGGTCATCGTCGCCACCAACGCCCCCATCAACGACGTCGTCACGATGCACATGAAGCAGGCGGCGTACCGGACCTACGCCCTCGCGGCGCCGGTGGCGATCGATCCCGACGCGAAAGCGCTCCTGTGGGACACCTCCGAGCGCGCCGGCGATCCCGACGGCCCCTACCACTACGTGCGCTTCACCTCGTCCGATCCCAACGGACGATTGACCAACGGCACGCCACCCCGCGACTTCATCATCGTGGGCGGCGGCGACCATCCCACCGGCATCAAGGTCGAGCCGGTCGAGCGCTGGAACACACTCGAGCGATGGGCCCGCGAACGCTGGCCGTCGATGGGCACCGTTGTTCACCGCTGGTCGGGCCAGGTTCTCGAGCCGCACGATGCCGTCGCGTTCATCGGCCGCAACCCGACAGGACCTGACGGCGTCTACATCGTGACGGGCGACTCCGGCATGGGCATGACCCACTCCGCGATCGCGGCGATTCTCCTGCCCCGGCTCATCGCGGGCGAGGATCACCCGTGGAAAAAACTCTACGACCCGGCGCGGAAGCCCGTGCACGGCCTGGCCGATCTTGCCAGACACGTCGGGCGCGTGACCGCCAACTATGCCGAGTGGGTGTCACCTGGCGAGGAAGCACGATCGCTGTCCGCCGGCGACGGGTTGATCGTTCGGCACGGCCTGAAACTGCTCGCCGTCTGCCGCGACGAGCAGGGGCGGCTGCACTCGCACCACGCCGCGTGCACGCACCTCGGATGCGTGGTGCACTGGAACAGCGCGGAGAAAAGCTGGGATTGCCCGTGCCACGGCTCGCGGTTCAGCGCGGCGGGGGAGGTCATCAGCGGCCCGGCAATCAAGGACCTCGAGTCCGCCCCCATCGACGGTGCAACCCCCGAGATCCAGACCCGGCCGATCATGCCGACGCCTTCGAGCGCACCGATCTGAGTCAGGGGCGTTGGTTCAGCAGATGGTTGCGGATGTCGCGCACCGCATCGTGAATCGAGAACACCACCATCAGCAACTCGCAGTAGAGGCGAGCGACGATCGGCCCCAGCACGATGTAGAGCACGCCGGCCAGCGCAAGCCCGGGTTGGCCCCTTGGACCGGCGATGGCCGTGACGAGCATTACCGCACCCGAGATGACCGAGGCAATCGTGCCGATCCAGAAGAGCACATGAATGAACAGGGGCGTGATAAACCGCTTGAATCTCAGGAATTCTTCCACGATCGTACCTCCGCTGGTTACTCGAAAGACTGATGCGCACGGTCGCCAACGGCGGGCGGCTTAGCCGGTAACGCGCTCGACTTCGTCGAGGGTCGTCATCCCTCGGGACGCGAGCACCCAGCCCGACTGCTGGAGCGTGGTGAAGACCCCCTGCTCTATGATGCCCTTCATCTTCTGGATCGAGGGGCTGTGCAGGATGCAGTCACGCAGATCGTCGTTGAACTCGAGCATCTCGAAGATGGCCCGGCGTCCGTGATACCCGGTGCGCAGGCACCGCGGGCACCCCGTCGCCGCGAACACCTCGGTCTTGCCCTCGAGGAACCGGCCGATGCGAGTTGCCTGGCCCGGCGTGACGCGGACCGGGCGCCGGCACGACTCGCACAGCACGCGCACCAGCCGCTGCGCGACCACCACGTCGAGCGAGTTGGCCACGAGATACCCCTCGACACCCAGGTCGAGCAACCGGAACACCGCGCCGATCGTGTCCTTGGCGTGGACGGTCGAAAAAACGACGTGCCCGGTCATCGCGGCCTGCATGGCGACGCGCGCGGTCTCTTCGTCGCGGATCTCGCCGACGAGGATCACGTCGGGGTCCTGACGCAGCACTGACCGGAGGATGTCGCTGAAGCTTGTGTTCTGTGTGACCGGGATCTGCGTCACGCCTTCGAGCGAGTATTCCACCGGGTCTTCGATCGTAATGACGTTCGACGTCTTGCGATCGATCTCGCGGATGGCGTTGTACAGCGTGGTCGTCTTGCCCGAGCCCGTCGGCCCCGAAACCAGCAGCAGGCCCGTCTCCTGTTGCGTGACCTTCTTGAGCCGGTCGTACATGAACGTCGGGATGTGCAGGTCCGAGAGGTTCTGCGGCGCGATCAGCGAGTCGAGAATACGCAGCACGAGCTTCTGCCCGTGCACGGTCGGCGTGAGGCTCGCGCGGTAATCCACTCGCCGCGCGCGGAAGCGGCAGCCGAAGTGGCCGTCGAGCACCGCCTCGCGCCCCGCCTGCCGCATCTGGCACGCCGCCCGCACCAGGCCCAGGCACAGCTCGCCGACCATGTTGGGCAGGTCCACGATCGAGACCATCTGGCCGTCCACGCGGACACGGATCGTGAAGTTCTCGCCCTTGGGCTCGAAGTGGATGTCCGTCGCACGCGATTTCTGCGCGAGGATCAGCATGAGCCGCATCGCCTGCGGACCCTCGCCGTCGGAGATCAGCGCATCGGAGGGTTTCCCCGCGGCGTCGATGATCGTGATGTTCTCGTCCAGCACCGACTTCGGCGGCAGCGAATCCAGGATCGAGCGCAGCTCGATCGCCCACGCCGGCGCCGCCCCGCGCGCGGTCTCACGCCCCTTCTTCTTGAAGAGTTGCGGCGCCTCCTGCTCGACCTTCACCTCGAACGTGTGCTTGCCGACCGTGATCACGTCGCCGGCGTTGAGGGGGTACTCGGTGACCCGCTCGCCGTTGACGCGCGTGCCGTTACGGGAGCCGAGATCTTTCAGGACGAACCCGCCGCCGTTGGGCTCGATCACGCAGTGGAACCGGCTCGCGACATCGTCTTCGATGAGCGGGATCGTGTTTTCGGGGTGCCGGCCGAGCGAGACCGGCTCCTCGGCGAGGGCGACTTCGCCGATGCGGTTGTTGCTGCAGGCCAGGCGGTAGATGGACATTCGGCGGGTTCTCGGGGGGCGGGCCGGGGGACCAGGGGCGACAAAAAACGGCCCCTCAATCTATCCGGGGACGGGGTGCGGGGTCCAGCATGCAGAAAAAGATCGCCCCGCCGCCCCCGCAGCCACCCGGGGCTCATCATGGCATTCCCAATGAGAGGGGTCCGACTCTAGAAGTGCTCCCCGGCACGCGACAAATCATCGCCCGCGCGGAACGGGTTGAGAAACAACTCCCCGCCGCCGCGTTGAACCAATCGAAAGTGATGACGCGCCGATGAAGCGCGCGGGCGATCATGGAGGAAGAAACACGCATTTACGCTCGTAACTCTTGCGTTCGCGCACATTGCGTCTTGACCCACCGTTGATCCCGCGCACAATGGCAAGAGCCGAGGGTTTGGGTGCGTGCTGTTCATCGGTGTGCCATGGGGCCCTCGGCAGTCGCGTGGTTTCGGCTCGAAACCCCGTTCCGATCCAGAAGGTGTTCCGATGAAGATCAAACCGATCGCGTGGTGGTCGTTGCTGTTCTCCGCCTGTCTCGGCCTGTCGGCATTCGTTCTGACACACACACCTGTCGCGCAGGCCCGCGATAACAACAATGACGAACGCGGCGCGCCCCCCGATACCTGCGCCGGCGACGTCAACCACGACGGCAACGTCGGCATCGGCGACGTCGCGCTCATCATCCAACACTGGGGCGAAACCGTGCCCCCCGGCACGAACGGCGACGCCAATGGCGACGGATTCATCAGCCTCAGCGACATCGCCCGGGTCATCGCCGACTGGGGAAGAACCTGCAACACCTGCGGCCTCTCGCCCAGCGGCGGCGCCTGCTTCGGCACATGCTTCACCCCGCCCGGCTCGCAGTGCCTCCCCGTCGAAGTCATCCGCGAGCGCAACGGCCAGCTCCGCTACTCGCGCTGCGCCTGCGTCCCCCCCACCGGCGGCGTGAGGCCTGTCATCGAGGGCGATACCGTGGTGTGCGTGGGCACCTGCGGCCCCGGCCTCACCTGCGCCATCCGCACCGAATCGCGCATCGACGGCACCACCGTCTACACCGCCGAGTGCGTCCCCATCGGCTTCTTCTACTGCATCACGAGCGCCGACAAGCAATCCTGCATCGGCATCTGCCCCCCCGGTCTTTGCTGCAAGATCAACACGATCCGCAAGACGCTCGCGGGCACGTTCGAGATCGTCGATTGCCAGTTCTGCGTGCCCTGCGACGGCTGCTCGATCAGCGTCGCGGGCGGCGTGCCGGGCTGCGGCGGCGCGTGCGGCGCCGGCCAGAGCTGCAACCTCTCATCCTCGCCCGTCTCCGACGGCGCCGGCGGCTTCACCGGCGACGTGGACCTCACGTGCTCCTGCGGCCCGCCTCCGGCCGCGAACCCCTGCCCCCCCGCTCCCGAGCTCGGCGACTGGAACGGCAACGGCCCGCCCAATGAGCAGGACCGCAACAACTGCTACAACTACGGCACCAACAAGAAGCAACCGGCGGGCGAGCCCGCCAAGGGCCAGCCTGGTCGCGCGACCGGCGGGGAAGCCGACGCGATGGCGTGCCAGGACGTCAAGAATGCCGCCATGCGCGACGGCCTGATCTTCATCGGCAACCCGCCCGCCGGCCAGCCCGAGCCGGAATGCCCGCCGGGGACGTGCAAGGTCTTCCTCGTCGTGCAGCCGGGCAAGGATTACCACTGGTACCGCAAGAACGGCGACGGCACGTGGTCGCACAAGCCGGGACTGCGCAAGGCCACAACGAAGGATTCCGCGCAGCCGCCGCAGGAGATCACCGACCCGCGCACGGCGGATCGTCGCCGGACGCTCGAAGACGGCACCCCCATCGGCGTCGCGGGCCAAGCCGGCTACACCGACGCCTGCGGCTACATGTGCGTCACCGCTGGCACCATGGTGCGCGGCTCCGAAGGATCCAACGAAGACGATGAGCGCGGCATCGGCCCCAACGAAGTCGTCGCGCTCGTGCTGTACTACTCCGGCATCGAGGACCCGGGCTGGGTCTATTCGTCATCGCTCGACGTTGCGGACTTGAACTGCCGGATCGCCGCGGCGATCGCGGCGGCGCCGGGAGGCGTGCCCGATCCCAACTGGGAAGGGAGCCTCGGGATGTCGGGTGTACGCCTCATGTCCGGCGTCGCCACCGGCCTGCCGGAGCAGGTCACCGCGTTCCGCGGCATGATCGAGGTGACCAACGGCGGGTTCACGACGTACTACCCGGATGTGAAGGGCCTCGGCGAAGTCCTCCGCTGCCGCGCCATTGCCGAGGGCTACGCCGATCTCGTCCCCGCGGGTCCGTGCGGCCCCGCGCCCAGCTGCCCGTGATGTTCTGATTCGCGCTTCGCATGCGCGAAGCGATGCAACGTGTGATCAGCGGCCGGCTCGAAAGGGCCGGCCGTTCTTTCTTTTGGAGCGATCCGCGTCGGCGGCAATCAAAACAAGGCTATCAATCCTCAGCCCGCTCACCCTCCGGCGCCATCTTGACGAGCCGCGGCATGAACCGGGCGATCGGCGTCACCAGCGATCCCTGCGCCGCCATGACCTCGTCGATGTTCTTGTACGCGTGCGGCGACTCGTCAAGCCCCGCCGAGAGCACGCGCACGCCCGCATCCTTCAGGATGTGCTCAAGCCGGGCACGATCCATCGTCGCGCGCGCCTTCGTGCGCGAGAGCCGACGCCCAGCGCCGTGCGACGCCGAGTCCAGCGAGGACGCCTCGCCCCGGCCCACCACGAGATAGCCCGGTGCGGCCATCGAACCCGGGATGTAACCGAGCGTCCCCTTCGAAGCGGGGGTCGCGCCCTTCCGGTGCACGATCACCTCGCGCTCCTCACCATCGATCGTGTGCTTCTCGCGCCACGCGAAGTTGTGGTGGTTCTCCACCTGCAGGACGACCGGCGCGCCGACGGAGCGCGCGATCTTCTGGTGGATGATGTGGTGGTTTGCCGAGGCGAACTTCCCCATCAGCTCCATCGCGGCCCAGTACTCCGCGCCGTCGCGGTCCATATCGAGCCACGCAAGGTGCGATTGCTCCTTCGGCAGCTCGGGATGCTGCTCGCGCGCGAGCTTGCTGTAGTGATCGGCGATGCGGCTCCCTGGGCCGCGCGAGCCGGAGTGCGAAACCATGGCGAGGTATTTCCGTCCCGGGACGAACGACGACACCGCCGGGGCCGCGGCTGGCGCCTCGACGGCTTCAAACTCTCCGAACTCGACGAAGTGGTTCCCCGACCCGCTGGTGCCGAGCTGGTGGCGGGCGACGTCTTTGAGCCGGCGAGTGAGTTGAGTGTCGCCCCACGCCGGATCATCGAGCACCGCGTGCTCCGGCGGCTGCTTCCATTGCTTGCCCACGCCGAAGAGCGTGTTGCGTTCGATATAGCCCGTGAAACGGTCGTTGTCGCGAGCGACCTCCCCGGCATCCTTGTCGTAGACGCTCACCATCACGCGGCAGGCGATATCCACACCCACCGCGTACGGGATCACCGCGTTCTCCGTGGCCAGCACGCCGCCGATGGGAAGGCCGTAGCCGACGTGCGCGTCCGGCATCAGGGCCGCCGCACGCGAGACGGGCAGCGCGCAGGCGTTCCGCATCTGCTCGTGCGCGCCGTCGTCGATGTCGTTGCCCCAGCGGCTGTAACTCAATGCTTGTTCGGCGGCCATGACGGCCATCGTAGGCCCGTGTCGATTCCGCCGCGGTCCACCAACGCTTTTTCCGCGCCGAGTTCTCGTCACCCAAGCGTCAACCGCGCGCGAAACCGGCGCGCAATTTTCAAAGAATGTGATTTCAAAAAACACCGCTAATCGCAGCAAGAAATGACCATCGCACGGCAAGTCATGATGTCGAACGAACGGCCTCGCGAACACGAGCAGCAAACCCCGCGACCCAACGAACGACACGCCGCCTGACCCGCGGCGGTCATGAAACGAACCATCTCTCCTCTCTCCGGCGCTCCACACGGGACACCGTCTGCAGCGCTCTTGGCTCTCAGCGCTCGGCGTCCAGCGATCAGCAAAGTCCGAAGGCCCATGTTTCGGCTGACCGCTGAACGCTGACCGCCTCTTGCATCGGCCACTCGCTGTGCGTGGCCGCAACTCGACTCACATCACTCGGAGGACTCACATGAACACCCGTAACGCTCTCGCCGCTCTCTCGATCATCGGTCTCGCCGGATTTGCTTCGCCGACCTTCGCCGCGAACTACACGCTCAACTGGCTCGACCACTCGCCCGTCACCTTCGGCACGCAGGTGCCCAACAACAGCAACTACTTCCTCCCCGGCATCGGCAACGTCAACATCACCTACAGCATGCCAACGTCGTTCGTGCAGTCGCGCACGCAGAACGGCTTCTTCATCCCCGGCAGCGTGACGTCGGGCCCCGACACCTATTCCTGGACCACGCACGAGATGTTCGGCATGACGTCCCTCGCGCCGCCCCAGCCCACCCTCTCGCAGTCGTGGAACATCACCTACACCTTCCCCGGCGTCGTCCCCGCCGGCACTCTCATCCTGGGCGTCGCGGGCCTCGGCTCCACCACCTCCTTCGGCGGCGGCGACACCACCGCCACCGTCCTCCAGAACGGCCAGTTCCTGGGCGATTTCGTCAGCGCCGGCAACTACGGCGCCACGCAGTTCAACGGCGGACCCGGCGTCTTCTCCATGCAGAACTCCGTCACCGGCGCCGGCGGCCAGGACCCGTGGTGGAACACCCAGCTCGGCCTCGTGACCATCATGGACCCCGTCAGCTCGCTCACCATCCGCGTGAACCAGCTCTCCGGCGACGGCATCGGCCTCAACATTGCCTCGATCGTTCCGACCCCCGGCGCCGGCGCGCTCGCGGGTGTCGCGGGCCTGCTCACTCTCCGCCGCCGCCGCCGGACGTAATGGCGCTCCACTTCCCTACTTCTCGCCTCCGACTTCTCACTGCCGACTTCCGAATTCAGATTTATTTCTCCGCTCCTCCCGAAAGGTTCCTCCAATGAACTCCCCGACCGCCAAATCCGTGATCGCTCTGCTCCTCGCATCCGCCGCGACAATCCCGCTCACCCCAACCGACGCCGACGCCTCCATCGTCAGCGTCTCGGGTCAGACGACCCTCCTCGGCTCGCCCCCCGCCGACTGCACGCTCGGCCAGCTCGCCGGCTTCAACGCCTTCGCTTGGGACGAGCAGCAGAATGTTTCCGTCTCCAGCGGCATCTTCTTCGACATGGTCAACAACCCCGCGACCAACGCCACCGCGATCCCCGGCGTCCTCGCCGGCACCTTCGACAGCCACTTCCTCCACTGGGAGGCGATCCCCGGCGTCGTCGGCGCCGCCGGCACCGTCACCTTCTCCGGACAGATCCTCGGCGTGGAGTTCATCCACACGGACCTTGACATCACCGACCCGATCCTCGGTTCCTTCGGCACCACCTACCCCACCGGCTTCCCGTTCCGCGACATCACTTTCAGCAACTCCAGCTTCTCCATCAACAACAACGTGCTCAGCTACAACTTCTTCATCTCGCCCGTCCAAGGCGTCGTCGAAGTGCGCGTCGTGACCGGTGTCCCGGCCCCCGGGGTCGCTTCGGTCGCGGGGCTGATGGGTCTCGCCGCGGTGCGCCGCCGGCGCCGCGCTTGACGGCCGCACGAACTGAAACAATCCAGGTGTTCGTCGAACCACTGGTGGCCCCGGCCGCCAGTGGTATTCTCATGTTCAGCCGTTGGCGGCCCTCATCAATAGAGTCTTTGAGGCGGGAACCGACGATGATTCAAATCATTCTTCTCGTGATGGGAATCATCGCGCTGGTCCGGCTCCCGGGGTTCGGTCGGTTGACGGTCGATGATTTTCCCGGCGTCGATCCGGACGCGTTCGTGCACTGGCGCAAGGCCCAACGCGCCGCGGCGATCTGGCTCGTCGCCATCGCGTGGGGCCTGCTCGTCCTCCAGGTGTTCGTTGGCTTGATCATGGGCTTGGTTCTCGTGGCGAACCGGGCCAACAAAGACGAGTTCCAGCGCGCGATGCTGCTCATGCAGGTCATCAGTGTCGTTACTGTTGTGCTCAGCGTGATCCCGATCATCATTCCCATCAACAAGGCGCGCCGACTCCGCGAGCAGGCCGGGATCCAATGGCCCCGAAAGAAACCGCGCTCGGAGAAGGCGTCGTCGCACTGACACGCCTGCCCCCGACGGCGCTGGAACGAGCGCAAGCGGGCGAGTAGCCCATCCATATGCGGAATATCAATCGCATATGCAGACTGATCATTGCTCAGCAAGCCAGAAAATCCCGGCAATAACGATCATTCCGGCGCATTCACCATTCAACCCGCAACCTGCGCGGGCGAACTGACGAATCGCTGCGTGTGTGTCCTTCCCTTCCCGTTTTTCGACATCCGAGCTGCGTTTGACGCACTCCCGGCCCCACTCTATATTTGCCGTATCTGAGACACAGTCTCAATTGTGACTCAGCGGTCATGCTCTTCCCGCATGCGACCGCCGGCCGACGTGCCGGGCTTGTCCGCTCCGTGATCCGCACAGGGGACCGCCGAGCGGCGAGCCCGGAAGGGTTCGGCATCGCGTGGATCGAGAGCACCAACCGAGGGCCTGCTGCACAACAGGGAACCCTCCGGAGAGAGTCCATGAGAACCCGCAACCACGTCGTTGTTGTTTCCTCCCTGCTTGCCCTCGCCGCCGCTGCGAACGCGGACTATGTCCCGGGCGCGACGCTCTCGAGCTTCTCGCTGTCGGGCAACACGCAGTACGACGGATGGATCGGCCTTACCGCGACGAACTACCCCGGTTACGGCAGCTTCCCCGGCGGCAGCCCCTGGCCCGGCCCGATCGGTTCCAATCGCACGACCGCCAACACCTTCAATCTCAACGAACCCGGAGACGCCGGCATCATCAAGGTCGCTAACGGCGCCGGCGGCGGGCCCCTGCTCGTCAACACGCTGTACTTCGGCGGCTTCTCCGCGACACCCAACACTTTCGGCGGCACGGTCGCCTTCACCGACTCCACGCCCGTCACCAACCTCCGCAACGTCGTCTTCCAGGTGCAGATCGGCGAGGCCCTCGGCGTCGACTTCTTCAACCATGCGCTCCCCACGCTCAGCTACAACGGCGGCACCCAGAACCTCCCGGCGAACATCTCCATCATCACCAACCAGTACGACAACGGCACCTTCGACTCGCCCGTCGGGCCGCAGACCATCTACATCAACACGTACCTCCTCCAGTGGGATCTCAGCGCGATCCCCGGCATCACGAGCTTCCAGGTCGGCTTCTCCGGCGCGCAGCACGCGCAGGTCTACGGCGCCCGGCTCGACCAGTCCGACGTCTTCACCCCCGTCCCCGCGCCCGCTCCGATGCTGCTCATGGGTATGGCCGGCCTCTCGATGGTTCAGCGGAAGCGGTGAAAGAGAGCTTCCGGCTTCCGCCGTTCAGCAAACAGCCACCGATGGACACAGATTTCGCAGATAACGACAGACAATGGCTCGGCCCGTGTCAGCCGTTGAGATCCGCGGCTTTCTTCTTCAATCGGTGTGCATCCGTGTCCATCTGTGGCTCTCTTTTTCCGTCTGTGTCGGTCCGTGAAGTCTGTGGCTCTTCTTTTTTGTCTGTGACCGTTTGATTACTCCGGCAGGAAGCCGGAAGCCGCACGAAATGCCCCGTCGCGCTTTCACACTGATCGAACTCCTCGTCGTCGTCGCGGTCATCGCGACGCTGCTGGGGATCCTCTTGCCCTCGCTCAGCTCCGCGCGGCAGTCGGCGGCGATGGTGCACGAGCACGCCGCCACCCATTCGCTGATGCAGGGCTACATCGCCTACGCCGCGGACAACGACAACCTCCTGATCCCCGGCCACATCAGCGAGACGATCACGCTCCGCGACGACATGGGCGGCCTCCTCTCCCCCGCCGAGGTCGTGAAGCGCTGGCCCTGGCGGCTCGTCTCTTACCTCGACTGCGGCGTGGAGGGTTCGATCCTCGTCGGCGAGCAGAACGCGCGACTCGCCAACCGCGCGATGCCCTTCTGGTCCTACCTCGTGAGCCTCACTCCGTCTTTCGGCCTCAACTACTTCAACCTCGGAGGCGACAAGACCGGCGGCGGCGTGAACAACATGCCGGGCTGCATCACACGCCTCGACCGCGCGATCAACCCGGCCCACATGATCGTCCTTACGTCGTCTCGCTCGATGGGCGAGACGGGGCCGGTCGAGGGGTATTTCAAAATCGTCCCACCGACCAAGGCGTTCGAGTACAGCGCCAACGGCTGGACGAGCGCCGACTACAGCGAATCCGGCGACCCCGCCGCGTGGGGCTACGTCCATCCGCGCTGGAGCGGCAAGGCGGCGACGTCATTCCTCGACGGTCACTCGGACTCCCTCGACATGCGCGATCTCCGCGACATGCGGAACTGGTCGAACGAGGCGGTGAAGGCGAACGATCCGGCGTGGCGCGGGCAATCACCGCAGTAACTCGCATCGCCTAAAGCGAGGCCGCGAGACTGTTCCTCGGCGCGCCGTGCGGGCGCTCGACTTGTCAATCCGTGACCATTTAGGACGGTGGCCTCAGAGCCGCCGCCTGTCGTGGCACGCGGTGCCGACAAACTGAACGCGCTTACCGCCGACGACGAGCCGCACCGATCGCCCCCAGGCCGGCGAGGACGATCGCGCCCGGCGCGGGGACCGCGGTGAAATCGACGGTGAAGTCAACACCCGCGAGCGAGGCGAACTGCTGGCCCGCCGCGGGCGCGAGGGTGAAGCGGATCTGATCGCCCGCGGCGACCGAGAGCACGCCGCCGCTGTCGAACGCGATCGCGTTGGGACGGTTGTCCGCCGAGGTGAGCGTGCCGCTGTCGAGCACGGTGCTGTTGAGGTTCAGCGCGAAATCCGCGATGCGGTCCACGGGGGAGTGGGCGTACCAAGTCAGGCCGGCCACGCTCACCTCACCCGCCTCGGGCGCGGTCCAGATGAACTGAAGGATGCCGCCCGCGCCGGGGTTCGTGCCGTGGGCGACGATGTCGCCGGCGTGGAAGTCGTTGTCGTTGTAACCGGGCGCGACAGAGCCGTCGCCGGTCACGCGCAGGATGCTCGAGACGTAGGTATCGGAGCCCACGCCCCAATAGCCGTTGCCCGCGACCGCGTTGATCGCGTTGGGTGAAGTCGGGAAGAACTTATTGAGGAGCACCGACCCTTGGGCGAAGGACCACGCGCCGTTGGGGTTGCTTGTCTCGCTGTAGTCGCTCGTCAGGTTGTACAGCGCGCCGCTCGCCGCCGACGCGATGATCGAGCACGGCACCACCACCATGAAAGCCAAACGCATTACAAACCTCCGGTCTATCAGGACGTCTCTCGAACCTCTTCCCGTGCGTCGTAAACATACCCCGACCATGGCGGGCATTCCAGCATTTTTATGCCCGGAACGGTGAGTTACGCCATAATTTGCCTTTCATGTCCTCCCACTCTCGCAAATCCGGCGGCTCCAAGCCGAGCAAGGCGCGTACGAAACCTCGAAGGACGAGCGCCCCAGTTCGAGGCCCCGGGCCAAAGGCACGCCGCGCGGATTCAGCAACGGAATGCGTGACGCCGGCTCGCTTCCGCACGATCGCGCTGAGCATGCCCGGCGCGTTCGAGTCGGAGCACATGGCGCACCCGGACTTCCGCGTCGGCGAGGGCGCGAAGGCGCGCATCTTCGCGTCGCTGACGACCAAGGGCGATGAAGAATGGGGGATGGTGAAGCTTTCTCCGGGTGAACAAGCGCGGTTCATGAAACTGAACCCCGGCGCCTTCGTTCCGGCCAGCGGCGCCTGGGGGCGCGCCGGCGCGACGATGGTGCTGCTCGGCGAGATCGACCAGCGCACGCTGCGCAACGCGGTGATCGCGGCGTGGCGGAACACGGCGCCGAAGGAGATGGTCAGGGAGATGGACGGAACAAGTTGAGGAACACAGGCGCGACGCCAGTGCCACGAGTAATAGACAGGCTTTGAACCAACCACTAGCGCTTCCGTGTGAGAGTGTCGCTTGGAAGGTGTGAGTCGTGGGTGAAGCCAGGCGGAAGGGAGTTTCATATGGAAACGCCACAGTGCGTGGGCGGTTTCATGCTCGCGTGGCTCATCGGTGCGTGATGACGTGCCGCCGATCGCGGTTCTTTCGTGATCGGTGAGCTGTTGATCGGATGACGGCGAACATGATTGCTCAGAGCAGCAATCGGCGGCACATTCGATCCGTCTCGCCGCAACGGCGGAACTCTCCTCGCATATCCTCGCCCCATGCCCTGGTACTTCCTGCTCCCGCTTGGTGTGGTCGTCGGCCTGGCCGGCACGATCATCGGCGCCGGCGGCGGGTTCATCCTCACGCCGCTGCTGCTGCTCTGGCATCCCGGCGACCCGCCCGAACGAATCACCGCCCTCTCGCTCTTCGTCGTCATGTGCAACGCGACCAGCGGCACGATCGGGTACGCGCGACAGGGCAAGGTCGATTTCCGCGCCGGGGTCGCCTTCGCGCTCACGGGCATCCCCGGCGCGATCCTCGGCGCCGCGATCACGCATTACGTCTCACGCCCAGTCTTCGACCCGCTGATGGGCGCGATGCTGCTCACAGGGTCGCTATTCCTGATCTGGCGCAGCCGCCATCCCTTCCCCAACACCGGCGCCAGCGAAACACGCCTCACGCGCGACCGCTTGATTAAAGGAACCATCCTCTCTTTCGGCATCGGCGTCCTCGCCGCCCTCCTCGGCATCGGCGGCGGGATCGTCCACGTCCCCTTGCTCATCTACTGGCTCCACTACACCGTCCACCGCGCCGCTGCGACATCGCACTTCGTGCTCGCGCTGACCGCGATGGCCGCGGTAGGGACGCACATCACTCGCGGCGAGCTCAGCGGTCGATGGGACGAAGCCATCCCCCTCGGCATCGGCGCGGTGATCGGCGCGCAAATCGGGGCAGCGCTGGCGCCGAAGCTCCGCGGCGGGCCGCTGGTCGTCGGGCTCGCCGTCGCGCTCGGATTGGTAGCGGCAAGACTCATTTGGAGAGGGCTGGGCTGAGCCGCGCCGCATCGTTGTCAGCACGATTCTCGGGCGCTCACGGATCGAGCTGCCGATAGAGCACCGTAAAGTTGGACGAGCCGGCCTGAACGCTATTCCAACTCGCATACAACCCATTCTCGACCACGACATCGACTTCGATCCGTGTGCTTGTGATCGCCCAGCTGCTCCCGTTGACGGCGGATCGCAAGTTCACGACCTGAACTCCGCCCGATCCATCGAAGGCGCGCACGCCCATGCTGTAATACACAACGGCATGCACCAGCACCCGTCCCGGCACGATGAGCTGCGGCACCGACTGGTTGCTCGTCGGCTCAAAGTAGGCGTACTGCCATGTCGCGGAGCTCGAGCCGCCGCCAGAAGGAGCTTGGATGGCCGATACGGCCGCTTCAACCGCGACGACTTTGTCGTAGATTTCGTTGAGCGTTCGCCCGGTCCCCGCCACCGGCCCGACCGGGGGCTGGAGAGTGCTCGGCGCCGCCATCAGCACCGACGCGCCGAGCGCGACGGCTATCCCGAGCATGGCGATCACAACCAATTGTATTCTCAACATGGCTCCTCCTCGTGAAGATGGCATACGGGATGCCAATCATGCGGCGCTCATATTTTACGTGCCGCCGCACATTGATTCTCGTGCCGAGTCTCCAAACCGATGAGCCGTCAATCGCGCCGGCATCGATATGTTTGATTGGAGGACAGGGGACAACGCCCGTCGTCGCCACGCGGATCGATGCATCTAACTCCTTGCAACTTGATGTGTTATGATCCAGATCGTGCTTTGCAGAACCTTGGTTTGCATGCTCTCAATTCGTGGAATATCGTCGATGAATGAAGACGGCAGCGTGGGCGCGTACGATGGTCCGGACGGGCGTGGTCGCAAGTAACCGGAGTGGTGGCGGGCCGACGCGGCATGACCGCTCGAACCGATAATCGTCCGGCTCGTACGGCGCGAAACATTCATACAGAGGGAGGCGCAACAATGAAGCAACGCACAGGGGCACTGGCGCTGGTCCTACTCTGCACCGTATCAGCGCACGCGGCGGTGACGTATCAGTCGCAGACCCGGTTCGTGCGGCGGACCGGGGGAGGTTTTGGTGAAACGCTTCGTTTGGATGCCCCCGCCTTTGCTCCTTGGTTGGGCCAAATTGGCATGCCCACATGGACGTACTACACCGCGCAGAACTCGCAGTTGGATGCTTCCCGCATCGAGTTCGTCGGGAATGTGGCCGCGTGGCCGGAGCGCGTCCTCGGGACCTGGCAGTACTACGTCACCACGAGTTCGCTCGCCACCGACTTCACGATCAGCGAGCCGCACTCGTACGAAGCGACGGTCACGGCCGACGGCAGCCCCTGGTGGGGATACCAGGCTCGTCTGATCAGCCTGACTGAGGGGGTGATCGTGTACAGCGGGACGGCGTCGAGCGGCGTGCTGCCGGCCGGCACGTACCGCCTCGAGTACGAGGTGTATTGTCACGGCCTGATCCTGCCGCCGGGGGAAACCCGAACGATGGGATGGGGCTCGCTGACCGCGCACCTCGCGCTTGCGGTCGGCGACAACCAGGCGTGCTGCTTCAGCGACGGGACATGCCAGGACCTGCCCGCCGCGGACTGCGGCGCCGCCGGCGGCACAGCGCAGGGCTTCGCGAGCAGTTGCGCGGCGGGGAACTGCGGGTGCCCGTGTGATGCCAGCGGAGACGGATTGGTCGGGCTTGCGGACATCGCCGCGGTGCTCGCGGCCTGGGGTCAGGCTTCCCCGCCCGCGGCATCGACAGCGGACGTCGATGGCGACGGGACCGTCGGGCTGGGAGATGTGGCCAAGGTGATCGGGCGGTGGGGGGCGATTTGTCCGTAAGTGCGGCAGAGATGGGCGGGCTTTTGTTGCTCTGAACGGATGCTCCTGCTTCGACGTTGTGCGAGCCAAGACACGGGGATCGGCTCAAGGCCGCCGAAACCCGTGGAACGTCGAGCCAAGCCGTGCCATCCGCCGCCAGACCCAAGGACGCCGAGGAGCTCGAAGCCACGTCACATCGCTCGACGCGACCTCGATCCCGGCCTTGCCGGATGTGCCCGTGATGTTGCCGGTGAGGTAGTACGACCCCGGCTGCGTGATCTTGAACATCGAAGGCGTCGCGTCCGCATCACCCGGCGTGTTCGCGGCGTTGATCGCTACCCGCGGCTCGGGGCCGGTGGTGGGCGCGACTGGACCCGCCGGGGGGGTCAGGGGGCCGGCGAAGAGCGGGCCTGTGCAGGCGAGAACAACTGAGAGCGCGGCGATCACGCGGGTCATGTGGGCATCTCTCCTCTTGATTCGGACACACTTTGCGGACGCGGGGTCGCGGTCGTACCCCTTTTCCCCTCCTTTTTCCGGCTGAAAACCTATCGTCAAGGCCCGCGGCGGGCAATCGCAATTCGGTGGAACTATGCCGTTTAGAGCGAATTGCACATTGAGACGAATGGTTCCACCCATGATGCAGGACTCGCGGCGTGGGGTGGCGTGGGTGACGCCCGTCACCCGTGCCGGTGCGCATCACATGAAAGGAGCCGGAAACACGGGGCAAAGAGGAACTTTGCCCATGTGGCTCAATCACAATCGGATGTTGCGGCCACTCGCCGCCGGTCGCCGCTTGGGGCGACAATGCGGTGAATTTGGAACGAAGGTACTGGTCGCCCAAGACAGGGACCAGTAGCACGCCTCATCTCAAGATTCGCGCCGCGATCGGGCAGTAGCGAGCAGGCCACCCTCCACTCGTTTTTCGACCAGTTTTCTCTTGCAGTTTGCGTTACTTCCCTACAATGATCCACCACATTCAATGTGAAGGATATAACACGTGACAATCCGATGGCGCCAGTTAGATCTACCTAGCCAAGTGTCCGCCGAATTGGGGTATAGCACTCAAACGTATGGCCGCTTCGTCGTCGAACCCTTCGAGCGCGGCTTCGGCACCACCGTCGGCAACAGCCTTCGGCGCGTGCTGCTCTCCAGCCTCGAAGGCGCCGCCGTCACCGCCGTCAAGATCAAGGGTGCCTCGCACGAGTTCACCAGCCTGCCGGGCGTCAAGGAAGACGTCACCGAGATCATCCTCAACATCAAGAACCTCATCATCCGCATGGAGGGCGACGAGCCCAAGACCATGCGCCTCGCCGCGACCGGCCCGGGCGAAGTCACCGCCGAGCTGATCGAGGCCGACGCCTCCATCACGATCATCAACAAGGATCTCGTCATCTGCACCCTCACCGAGGGCGTGGATTTCGAGATGGAGCTGCGCGTCGGCAAGGGCCGGGGCTACGTCCCCGCCAGCGAGCAGTACCGACGCGACGTCGACCAGGAGATCGGCCTGATCCCGGTGGATGCGATCTACTCGCCCGTCACCCGCGTCCGCTACCGCGTCGAGGACACGCGCGTCGGCCAGCGCACGAACTACGACAAGCTGCT
>DASZQL010000075.1:0-6107 GCA_035549675.1 Phycisphaerales bacterium
TCGGGGCCAAAGTCGAGCCAGCCGCCGCGGTGGTTCTGATTGGGCTGGATAAGACGGAGGACGCGGAAGGCGGTGGCGGAACTGGCGGAGTCGGAGTTGGTGGCGGTGTAGCGGGCGATGATGTCGTTGCCGGTGCTGAGCTCGGAGTAGTGGACGTAGAAGTATTTGTTGTTGGCGAAGTCGGGATCGAAACAGAGGCCGAGGAGGCCGAACTCGAGCGTGGTGGAGTTCACGATGCTGGAGATGTCGAGGAAGGTGCTGGTGATGGTGCTGGTGGCGAGGTTGAGCACCTTGATGCGGCCGGCCTTCTCGACGATGTAGAGGCGCGCGGTGTCGTTGGGCGCGTGGGTGCAGTAGAGGGGTTGTGTGAGGCCGGAGGCGACGCGCGTGGTGGTCAGCGCGATCGCGCCGGCGCTGGCGGCCTGAGCGCCGAAGAGGCACGCCGACACGAACAGACAGGCCCGACCGATGGAACGGAGCGCACGGGACATCTCGGATCTCCTCGCAGACGGACGTTTGGACCGGACACACGCGAAGGCCGCGGGGGCGCGGCCAATACCCACTATAGATCGGCTTGATTGGGGGGCAACCCGATCGGTGGTCGAACACGATATGCAATCAGAGTAGATGGCCCTGGTGGTGCAAAAACGCATTGTCCGGCACAATGCGGCGACTCATGGCTGAACTTTTCACATTCGAAAACCTCGCGGCGCTGGTCACGCTGACGGCGATGGAGATCGTCCTGGGGATCGACAACATCGTGTTCATCGCGATCACGGCATCGCGGTTGCCGCCGGAGCAGCAGGCGAAGGCGCGGCGGGTGGGGCTGATGCTCGCGATGGTGATGCGGATCGCGCTGCTGCTGTCGATCACGTGGGTGATGAGCCTGACGAAGCCTCTGTTCAGTATTCCGTGGTTCCCGCACACGGAGACGCACGAGGATGGGAGGACGGAAACGCTGACTCGATTGGCGATCAGCGGGAAGGATCTGGTGCTCATCGCGGGCGGGTTGTTCCTGATCTACAAGGCGACGAAGGAGATCCACCACAAGCTGGAAGATCCGGGCGCGGGAACGGTGGGCACGGCGGTGAAGCACGCGACCTTCAAGGCGGTCGTCTCGCAGATCATGGTCATCGACATCGTGTTCTCGCTCGACTCGGTGATCACGGCGGTGGGGATGGCGCAGAGCATCTGGGTCATGGTGCTGGCGGTGATCGCGGCGGTTGGGGTGATGATGGTGTTCGCGGGGAAGATCAGCGTGTTCGTGGACCGGCACCCGACGGTGAAGATGCTGGCGCTTTCGTTCCTGCTGCTGATCGGAGTGATGCTGGTGGCGGACGGGGTGCACCAGCACATTCCACGCGGGTACATCTATTTCGCGATGGCGTTCTCGCTCGGGGTGGAGATGTTGAACTTGCGGGTGAAGACGAAGAAGGCGGGTTGAGGTAAAGGCACGGCCGGCGGGGGCGCCGGCCGCCACATCGGAGCGCGGGCGATCTAGAATCGGGTTGTGAGTGCGACGATGAGCGTTATGAATGTGGGCGAGAGGATCAAGTCTGACTTTGGTCGGCTGGTGTCGATCCGGCACGATCTGCACGCGCACCCGGAGCTTGCGTTTCAAGAGAAACGCACGAGCGGCGTGGTGATGCGGGAGCTTGGGTCGCTGGGGATCGAGCATGTGGGCGGGCTGGCGAAGGGGACGGGGATCGTCGCGTGGCTGCCGGCGACGGAGAAGCCGGGCATCGCGCCGACGGTCGCGCTCCGGGCGGACATGGATGCGCTGCCGATCATTGAGGATTCGGGCGCGAAGCACGCGTCCACGATTGAGGGCGTGATGCACGCGTGCGGGCATGACGGGCACACGACGATTCTGCTGGGCGTCGCGCGGGCGCTGAGTGGGATGGCGCGGCCCAACAACGTGATGCTGATTTTTCAGCCGGCGGAGGAGGGCGGTGGGGGCGGGGATTTGTTGTGCCGCGAGGGCGCGCTGGCGGGGAAGGTGATCGGGAAGAAGGTCGATCACATTTACGGATTGCATGGGTGGCCCAGCCTGGAACTCGGGACGGTGATGACGAAGAGCGGGCCGTTCATGGCGGCGACGGATGATTTTCACGTCGTGGTGCGCGGCAAGGGCGGGCACGCGGCGTATCCGCATTTGTGCGTCGATCCGATCGTGGTGGGCGCGAGGATTGTTGATGGATTGCAGACGATCGCGTCGCGACGTGTGTCGCCGACGGACAACGTCGTGTGCACGGTGGCGATCTTCAGGGGTGGGGATGTGGCGACGAATGTCATCCCGGATGAAGTGAAGCTTTCGGGGACGATCCGCACGCTTCGGGAGACGACACGGGCGTACGCGGAGGCGGAGTTCCGGAAGATCGTGAGCGGGATCGCGGCGGCACACGGCGCGACGGCGGAGATCCGGTGGGAGCCCGGGTACCCGGCGACGGTGAATGATGAAGCGGCGACGGAGCGGTTTTTGCGGGTGGCGGGGGGCGTCCTGCCGCGGGAGCGGATCGTGGTGACACACGAGCCGACGATGGGGGGCGAGGATTTCTCGTACTACGGCGCGCACGCGAAGGCGAGTTATTTTTTCCTTGGGCTGAGGCCGAGCGGGCGGGAGAAGTACCCGGGGCTGCACACGCCGGGGTTTGATTTCAATGATGAGGCGATGCCGCTGGGGGTGGAGTTGATGGTGAGGTTGGCGGTGGAGGGGGTTGATTGAGACTCACCGCGGAGACGCGGAGAGCGCGGAGAAATGAAGATTGACATAACTGATGGGACGGCCCGTCGGCTCGCGCCGACGGCTCTATTTCAATGGCTCGCGGCGGGGCGAGTGGATTGTGCCGGGCGAGCTCCGCACGCTCGCTTGCGCGTCCCGTCTCGTTGGACTTTCTGTCAGCGGCGGCGGGACATGGCGCGGTTGATGTCGCGCTGGGTTTCGCGCTTCTGGATGGACTGGCGCTTGTCGAACTCCTTCTTGCCGGTGGCGAGGCCGATGAGGAGCTTGGCGAATCCGTTTTTGAAATAGAGCTTCAGGGGCACGATGGTGGTGCCCTTGGATTGGGTGGCGATCTCGAGTTTTTTGATTTCGCGGCGGTGGGCGAGGAGGGTGCGGGCGCGGGTCGGGGCGTGCTGCGAACGGCCGGTGCCGGCGGGTTTGTATTCGCCGATGTGGACGTCGACAAGGTCGAGTCGGTACGGCTCGGTGCGGGCGATGATGTATCCCTCGGCGAGGGAGATCTCGCCTTTGCGGACGGATTTGACTTCGCTGCCGCGGAGGGCGATGCCGACTTCGAAGGTTTCGGCGATGTGATAGTCGTGGCGCGCGCGGCGATTGAGGATCTCGGGCTCGGGGTTGTCGGGTTTGGGTTTGGCCATGGGCGGCGAGAAGGGTAGCGCGTTATTTCGGCGCGGGGGTGGTCGGCGCACCGGAGGGGGGTTGCGAGTTTGGAGATGAAAGTTTTTCGACCATGCGCCGCGCGGCTTGCGCATCGCCTGTGCGATTGAGATGCTCGTAGCACTCGGCGAGACGGGTCCAGACGGCGGGGTCGCGCTGGCGGGTGCGGACGAGATCCGTGTAGAGAATCAGCGCGGCGGAGTAGGCGCCCTGCGCGAAGGCGGCGTCGGCCTTGGCGGCGAGCTCGGTGTCGGACGCGGCGGCGGTTGAGGCCTGGGACTGGCGGGCGCGGAAGGCGAGCATCGTGCGGATGTCTTCGACGGTGCCCCTGGCCCACTCGCGCTCCGAGGCGGAGAGATGGAAGGGACGCTCGAGTTCGGCGGCGCGGGAATCGTGGCCCAGCGCGCGCTCGACCTGTGCGAGAAGGAGCGTGACGGGGCTGTGGTCGGGGAACTCCTGCACGGCGTGTTCGAGAGAGCGGCGGGCATTCTCGACCGCGCCGAGGTTGAGGAACGTGGTGGCCAGGCCGAAGTCGTGCCAGCAGAAACCGACGGCGCCGAGCGCCCGGGCCCAACGGGGCGGCTGCTGATCGGGTTCGGGCGTGCGCGGGGTCCAGGGCTCGAGCGGGTCGATGGCGTACTGGGCGATGAGCGCCTGGTGCTCGGGGATGCGACGGACGAAGATCATCCACATCGCGTCGAGGTGGACGAGGGCCCATTTCGGATTTTCGAAGATGGGAAGGACGACGGTGGACTGCACCTCGGTCTGGAGAAGGATGGTGTTGAGACCGTGCGCGTCGGCGTACTTGTCCCAGTTCTCCGGCGGGAGAACGAGGTCGAGGAGGAGCTTGGAGCCGTAGACCTCGATGCGGCCGTCGACCCAGACTTTGTAGAGGTCAGGCGCGGCGAAGGCGAGGTAGGAACCGGCGTCCATGGAGTTGTAGATGGGTCCGAGCGGCTTGTGCGCGCGGAGAAAGGCGGCGGCTTCTGCGGGGACGGCCATGGGAAGGACGCCGAGGCCGAGGCGACGGGGCATGAGGTAGGTGTTGGCGTAGCGGTTGGTCGCGGCGAACCAGGCGGTGAAGAAGAAGAGGATGGCGAGGGCAAGGTTCATGATGGGAGCAAGACGAGAGAAGAACTGGGAACGGGGTGGGAGACAATGCTCCGAAGACACGGGCATCCGCACAGAGCCGCGGAAGCCCGTGGCACGCAGATCGTCGATGGTGCGGATGGTGGTCCACATGGCGATGATGGAGAAGGGGCCGCTGTTGCGGATGGCGATGTAGAAGAGATAGGCGAAGGCGAGCCAGAGGCCCAGTCGGGTGAGGTTGAGGCGGAACGTGCCCGCGACCAGAACGATGGCGCTCCACGCGACGAACAATAGGGAGATGATTTTGTCGGGGGGCCAGCCAGGCCAGCTCAGCGTGGAGTTGAGCTCGGTGATGACGGTAGAGACCTCGCGCGACATCGTTTCGGTGAAGAGGAGGAAGGGGAAGAGCGCGCCCTTGATGAAGTAGGGGTTGACGAGGCACGCGAGGGTGACGGCGAGGGCGGTGCAAATGAGGGGCGCGTCGATGAGCGCCTGGGGTTTGTGCGAGCCGGCGGTGTGGGTGAGAAGGCCGCGGCGGCGGGCGAGGCGGTGGAGCGTGTCGCCGCCCGCGAAGGCCCAGGCGAGGATGGGGCCGAAGATGAAGACGGTGTGGGCGTTGACCCAGATGATTTGAAGAAAAGGAAGAGCCCAGAGTGCTTTGCGGGAGCGCGTCGTGCCTCCCGGACGGGTGGCGCCGTCGAGGATGAACAGGAAGAGCGCGGAGAAGAGATATGAGACGAGCTCGGGTCGGATGCTGAAGCGGATGTAGAAGGTGCCGAGGCCCAGCGCGGCGGTGATGAGACCGGGGAGAGTGAGGAGCGAGGGACGGGAGCGGGCGAAGAGGAGGATGAGAACGGTCGCGAGGAGGGCGGACTGGAGGATGATGAGCAGCGCGCCCCCGCCGCCCAGTTGCCAGAGGAGATAGATGACGACGCAGAAGAGCCAGCGCATCTCGATCCACTCGTGACCGGTGGCGGTGGAGGAGAAGACGTCCACGCGGGGGAAGCCGTGCTCGAGGACGTAGCGGCCGGTCGCGAGCTGCCACCAGATGTCGGCGGCGCTGATCTGCGTGAGGGAGACGGCGAGGAAAACGAGCGCGAGCGCGGCGACGGCGAGCCAGGCGGTTCGACGGGCGAGCGAGGAGGATCGACCGGGCGCGGGGGTGCTCATTTGGGGGTATCTCCCCCGCTGCTGCCCGGCGACGGATTCGTGCTGTTCCCGCCGCTCGCGGCGATCTCGGCGTCGATACGTTCGATGTTCTTCTTGATCGTGAGCAGGTCGGGACGGAGGCGGAAGGCCTCGGCGAAGGCGTCCCTGGCGCCGGGCTTGTCGCCTTTGCGATAGAGGAGGATGCCCAGGGAGTTGTACGCGTCGGCGCTGTCGGGGATGGAGCGCAGGCCGGCGCGGTAGGCGGCGATCGCCTCTTCGGTCTGGTTGAGATTGAGCAGGCACCAGCCGAGGTGGAAGGACATCTCGGGCATGAGGGGGACGGTCGCCGGGCGGCCGGTCTTCGGGTCCGTTTCCATCTTGCCCTTGCTCGCGAGCTCCCGCGCGATCGGGAGCGCGAGGTCGAAGCGGCGCCCGGCTTCGTAGGCCATGGCGATCCGGGAGCGAGGGA
>DASZQL010000076.1:0-12028 GCA_035549675.1 Phycisphaerales bacterium
TAGGAAGAAGCGTTGGGGTGGGGCGCGATGCTGGTGTTGTGGCCGTTCTGGTGCGCGCCGTTGCCGTTGATGTGGGTGGTCATGAGAGAACCTTTCGCGGAGGGTCGCGGGGATCAGCGGAGCGAAGAAAATCAGGATTCGGTTTCGATTTGCCAGGCGGTGACGTCGAGCTCGAGGGGCTCTTCCTTGGGCCGGAGCTGGCGGAGCATGTTGAGGATCTGGGCGCGGTGGTGGATGGCGTGGGTGCAGGCGTGCATCAGCGCGGTGGTGCGCGAGAACTTCTTGCCCGGCGGGATGCGCGAGATGAGGATCTCGGTGAGGTGTCCGTTGCTCTTCAGATCGGCGGCGACCTGGCGCATGTCGGCTTCCGCCTCGGCGCCGAGCTGCTCGAGCTCGGCGAGCGTGTGGCGTGATTCGCCGGATTTCAGGAACGGGCGCGGCTCGCGGTCGGCGATGCGGTCGGTCCACCAGCGGTAGCCGGCGATGTTGTGGTGGATGGTGTCGTGGATGCTGCCGAGGCCCATCTCGAACTTGCGGTGGAGCTCTTCTTCACTGAGCGATCGGCAGCGGTCGAGCACCTTGGCGTTGGCCCAGGCGTTGTGGGCGAGCAGGATGTCGATGGGATCGTGGGTCAGGGTCGCTTCCCTCCGCCGGTATCAACCGGATCAGGTTCAACGGGTGCGTCTCAGTCCCGTGGCTCGCGATGAGCCGGGACGCCCCGAGCGATTCGATCAGATTCTATGGGTTTTTGGCGGGTGAGGCGGGGGGTGCCGCGTTGGGCACGTAGCCGAGGTTTTGGTTGTAGGCGGCCGAACCGCCGCGGGGCACGGTGAGCGTGTTCCAGGGGCGGCCGGCGGCGGAGGCGGCGGCGCGGCAGAGCTGGACGATCTGGCCGGCGTGGTAGGCGATGTGCGAGAGGGAGCGGGCGAGGGCGGAGGCGAGGGTCATCGGCTCGCCGCGGATGTGGACGGTGCGGTGGAGGTCGGCGTCGGTGAAGGTGTCGAGGGCGCGATCGAGAACCGACCAGCCATCGGCCCAGTCGGCTTCGAGGGCGGCGCGGTCAGCGTAGTCATCGATGAACTCGCGGTCGCGGTCGCGGGAGGGTTTTTCACCGTCGGTGGTGAGGGGATCGGTCCAGCGCGAGCGGAGGTTGCCGGCGACGTGTTTCATCATGACGGCGGCGGAGTTGGTCTGCGGATCGAAGGGCTGGCGGAGTTGTTCCCACGTGACCTGCGCGGCGGCGCCTTCGGCGAGCTTGCGGTAGCGGGTGAACTCGGCGCGGAAAGCTTCAATCAGAGGATTGTCGAGGATCGGCATGATGAAGGAATTGTAGGGCCAGGTTGCGAGGGCGACGTGCGTCGTCTTTGATCGCTGATGCAGAGGGGCTTGCCGCCCCTCTGCAACTCCCCGGCTAAAGGCAAAGGCATAGAGATGAAGGAAGAAATAGAAGACTGAAGCCCTCACCCCGGCCCTCTCCCAGAGGGAGAGGGAGCAAGGCCGCCGAGCGCGGCGCCGCGGCTGGCCCCTCATGCAACGAGGTCCGCGAGCGCGGCGTCGATTGTTGGGAAATCGAAGGTGAAACCCTCTTCGCGGAGGCGGCGCGAGATGCAGTAGCGGCCGTAGAGGGCGAGCTCGGGATCGGTGCGCAGGATGAGCGGGGCGGCGAGGCGGACCATCCATTCCGTCGCGGGGAGGCCGATAGGCATACGGAGGGCGCGTCGCAGGGATCGCATGAACTCGGCGTTGGAGACGGGATTTGGGGCGGTGGCGATGTAGGGGCCGCGCATGGTGGTATCGGTGATGGCGCGCTCGAAGAGGCGGTTGAGGTCGTGCTGATGGATCCAACTGAGGCCCTGCTTGCCGTGACCGATCGTGCCGCCGAGGCCCCAGCGGGCGAGAGTGGCGAGGCGTTTCAGCGCGCCGCCGCCCCTGCCGAGGACGAAGGTGGTGCGGAGGATGACGGGGCGGACGCCGTCGCGCGCGTGGTCGTTGAAGGCGTCTTCCCAGGCGCGGGCGACTGTGGGCGCGAGGCCGACGCCGAAGGGTGAATCTTCATCGCAGATTTCGGTGGGCGGATCGCCGAGCGCGTGCGCGGTGCTCATCTGCGCCCAGACGGTCGGCGGATGTTTCGCGGCGCGGATGGTGAGGCCGAGGGCGAGAGTTGATTCGACGCGCGAGCGGAGGATCTCGTCGCAGTGATCGGGTGTCTTGATGCAATCGACGGAGCGGCCGACGAGGTTGACGACGGCCTGTGCGCCGTCAAGCGACGCGGCCCAGTCGCCGAGTGTGCGGCCGTCCCACTTCACCCATGGGATATTGCTGAGGTCTCGCGGTTTGGAGCGGGAGAGCGCGATGATTTCCCAGCCGCGGGCGCTCAAGTGGCGCGCGAGGCCTTGGCCCAGGAACCCGCTCGCCCCGGCGATGACGACGCGGCGGTTGGGCGATGGATCGGCCATGCGTTCATCATATATCGGATTTCAAAATTTTCAACTGTATTTGAAATCGACTCAAAACGATGGCATTTTGTGCGTATGGACGGCGGCTTCCATATCGTGACTGGCGCGCTGGGGTATTCCGGCAAGGCGATCGTCGAGGGCGTCGAGGGACGGGAGAAACCGGAACGGGCCGGAAGAGGGCGAAAGACGCCGCAAGTTCCGAAACGGCAAACCTTTACGGACGATGGTTTTGGTGGCGGGCATGTCCGGAATCACGCGAAGATCGGAGTGGTTGGGACATGTGAAACCGGAATCCATCCGCGACGGCGCGGGTGAAAACGCGGATCGTTGCCGTTGGGAATCGGCAATCGGCAACACGGGCGCGAGCATCGGCAACGGTGCAATGGGTGTTTGAAGGCCCGTCGATGGTCGTTCGAAGGCGTCGAGGGACGGGAGAAGCCGGAACGGGCCGGAAGAGGGCGAAAGACGCCGCAAGCCCCGAAACGGAAAACCTTTACAGACGCTGGTTTTGGTGGCGGGCATGTCCGGAATCACGCGAAGATCGGCGTGTATGGGACATGTGAAACCGGAATCCATCCGCGACGGCGCGGGTGAAAACGCGGGTCGTTGGCGATGCGCATCGCCAATCGCCAACTTCAGAACGAGCATCGCCAACGATGCGATGGGTGTTTGAAGGCCCGTCGATGGTCGTTCGAGGGGCCTTTGAAGGCGCGTCGATGAGCACTTGAACGGGCCTCGAAGGATCGAGGCTCGTGACCCAGGTGAAGGGCTGCGACGCCCCACACGCTCGCTTCGGCGACGCCGATGAGTGCTCGCGCTTCGATGAGAGTGATACGATTGCTCGGGGTGCGGGTGTGGTGCAGGGACGAAGGCCGGGGCGCATGCAGCGGGGCCGAGGACTGATGGATTGAGCGTGGGACAGCGAATGAAGGAGGTGAAATCGAACACACCGTTGGTTTGATCGGCTCTCGACGGCCTTTCAACGGGCCGTCGAACGGGCTTTGAGGTTGGGTTCCCGGCATGGCCGGCGTTCGGATCACCCCGAGCGGCGGACGGTTTGCTGCGCCGAGTGGGATTCCGGTTTCATGTCCCTTATTCCGGTTTTACGCGTCCTACTACGGCGGTGGGAGTCGCGTGCGCACGCTGACCAACTCGCGAGCGCGGCCCAATCCGTTTGGTGACCAACTGGAGATTCATCCGTTGGCGTTCGGCGAGCCGCGGAAGCTGGTGGAGTCGCTGCGTGGCGCGGCGACGCTGATCAACACGTACTGGGTGCGGTTCAACTACAAGTCGTTCTCGCTGATCGAGGCGGTGCGAAATACGAAGGTGCTGTTCGAGGCGGCGCGGGAGGCGGGCGTCAAGCGCATCGTGCACGTGAGCATCCTGAAGCCCGACGAGGGGCGCGGGCTCGCGTATTACGAGGGGAAGCTGGAGCTGGAGCGGGCGCTGCGCGAGCTTGGCGTGGCGCACACGATCCTGAGGCCGGGGGTGCTCTTCGGGCGCGGCGACATCCTGGTGAACAACATCGCGTGGTCGCTGCGGCACCTGCCGGTGTTCGGCGTCTTCGGTGATGGGCGGTACAAGCTCGCACCGCTGCATGTCGAGGATTTCGCGACGATCGCGGCGGATGCGGCGCGGTCAACAGCGGAGCATGAAGTGATCGATTGTCACGGGCCGCAGACGTTCGAGTATCGGGAACTCGCGCGGACGCTGGCGGGGATCATGGGGATCAGGCGGGTGATCGTGCCCGTGCCGCCGATGCTGGGGTGGGCGATGACGAAGCTGGTCGATCCGTTCGTACGCGATGTGATTGTGACGCGTGAGGAAGTGGTGGGATTGATGCACGGGCTGCTGTGGTCGGAATTGCCTTCGCGCGGCAAGATATTGCTCACAGAGTGGGCGACCGAGCACCGTGACCGGTTGGGCCGCGAGTACGCGAGCGAAGTCGGACGCAGGCGGTGAGCCGCAACACCTTCAAACCGGCATGGCCGGGGATTCCGCGTGCGCCTGCCAATCGACCACGCTGAGGTCCGGCAGGCGATCGGAGAGGCCCGGGTGGTTCAGATGGCGGAGCATGTTGATGCACTGCGCGCGGTGGTAGTGGCCGTGGGTCGTCACATGGCAGAGCACCGCGGCGCGGGTGAAGGTGTAGCGGAGCATGCCGGTGGGGCCGCCGGCGGGCTCGGGATTGGCGCGCGGGGCCTTGGGGTTGCCGCCCTTAGGCGCGGGCCAGTCCATTGAGATCGTCGTGCCGAGCCCAAGGTCGCGGCAGTGCTTCACCACCGTCATCAGCTCGGCGTGGGCCGAGTCGAGCAGCTCGAGCAGCTCGTCTGGCGTACGGTCCGCGGCTTCGTGCGGGATGTCGGGGCGGTCGCCGATCTTGTGCAGGCTCGGGCGCGGCGGGCGGCCCATCAGTCGGTCGCACCAGCGGCGTATGGCGCTGATGATGTGCGTGGTGTTCTCGTGGAGCGAGCCGAGACCGATCTGAAACTTGCGGTGGAACTCGTCGCGCGAGAGGCCGCGGCAGAGTTCGAGGAGCTCGCGCGTGGCCCAGTGGTCGTGCGCGAGCATGATGTCGAGGGCGTCGGAGGATGTAGCGGGCATGATCGGTGCTCCGTCAAAGTCCGAGAATGCGGTGAAAAGTGTACTGATTGCCGGCCGTGTTATTGGTGGCGCGCCGCGGCGTGGTTTGTGAAGCGCGCGAAGCTGTGCGGGGGGTGCGGACCGCGCCGGATCCCATAACCGCGGACCGTGCGCGGCGGGGTTGCCGCGGGAGCGGGCGCGGGCAGTGTGAAGCGTGGGCTTTTCTCCCTGACGGGGGGAGAGGCCGCGCGGGCATCGCGCCCGCTTTGCACAGGGAGTGAAAGAGATGCGCCGCCACGCACGAACCGCCTCGCGCTGTTGTTCATCGTCGATGTCGCGCGCATCGCACACGGTCGCCGGCCTTGTCGCGCTGAGCGGGCTCGCCGTTTCATCGTCCGCGAACGCGCAGCAGATCGCCCAGATCGCGACGTCGGCGGCGTTCCAGAGCGCGGTCAGCCAGGCGGGAATCCAGTACGGCTTCGAAGGATTCGAGTCGCTCGCCGAGCAGGAGATCCCATACGGCGGCACGGTGTCCACGAGCCTCCTCGCGCCCCTCGGCATCAATCTCTTCGTCGGCATCAATCCCTTCTGGACGATCAACGGCCAGGACACCACCGGCACACGGCTCTTCATCGATCGCTACACGACGCGATCCCAGTACGGGTCGATCGTGTTCCCGCAGGAGAACAACAAAGCGGCCCGCGGCATGGTGGCCCGGCCGGTGCTGCTCGGAACCGGCGGAATCCCGATGGCGCCGAGCGGGACGCTCGAGACGGGCATGATCGCGTTCCACATGGAGCCGAACGTGTACGCGTTCGCGGTCGAGGTGATCGACTCGCAGTTGGCGGATGGCTCGAAGGTCATCCTGCGGTTCGCGCGACCCGGCGGGACGTGGGTGGATCGCCAGTATTTCCTCGGCACCGGTGCCGCGGAAAACCAACAGTTCATGGGCTTCATCGCGAACGAGCCGATCTGGCGCGCGTACCTCGTGTGCGGCGCGCACTGGCTCGATGACGGCGCGGTACTCGGCGGCGTGTGGACCGGATGGCAGCCGCCGTCCCCTCCCCCACCGCCGCCGCCCCCTCCGGCGCCCCCGGCTCCGCCTGCTCCGCCCGCGCCACCGCCGCCGGCGCCTCCGGCTCCGCCGCCGCCCGCTCCACCTGCGCCGCCTTCACCACCGCCGGCCCCACCGCCGCCGGCTGATCCGTGCCCGGGTGATGTGACGGATGACTTGGTGGTTGGTCTTGCGGATCTGTCGGTGATCATCCAGCACTGGGGCACGGCGAACGCGTCGCATGCTCAGGGAGACGCCAGCGGCGACGGTGCTGTTGATCTCGCGGACATCGCGATCGCGCTGCAGCACTGGGGCGACTCATGCGGCGAAGCGCCGAAGTCCCCTCCACCTCCGCCGCCCGCACCGCCGCCGCCTGCGCCGCCTGCTCCTCCCGCCCCCCCCGCACCGCCGGGTCAGAATGGTGGCGAGCCGCTGCCGATGCCGGGTGACATGATTCTGCCTTCGGAGCATCTGGAAGGCGCGCCGAAGCCGATGGAGAACGATCCGCCGGCGTCACCGCCGCCCCGGTGAGGAACGGTACATGTCGGGGATGTAGAGCTGCATCATGCGCTTGGGGTTATCGAGGTAGCCGAAGCCGAATTTTTCATAGAGGCCGTGGGCGTCGCGCGTCATGAGCGTGATGCGGCGGAGGCCCTGCAGGTCGGGGTGCGCGAGGACGGCTTCCATGAGGAACTTGGAGAGCCCGCGGCCGCGGTAGCTCTCGATGATGTAGACGTCGCAGAGATAGGCGAAGGTCGCGCGGTCGGTGACGATGCGCGCGAAGCCGACGAGGCGCGGCAGGTCGCCGGCGCGCGACCCGCCGGCGATTCCCTCATGGCCCCGGGGGGCGTGGGTGTCGTAGACGCCGAAGTTGATGGAGTTGGCGAGGGAGCGCTCCATGACGTCGCGCGGCAGGCCCAGGCACCAGTAGGCCTCGGTCGAGAGAAATCGGTGCAACTCGTCGCAGTCGAGGAGCGACGGATCGCACGAGACGAGATAGCCGGGCGCGCGGGTCGCGGCGTGGTGGGTCATCGGCGCCATTATCTCGAAGTTTTCACACGCGCATCGCGCCGGCATTCGGGCGTGCGAATGCGATGGGCACGCGAGCCACTTGTTGTGGGAGCCGGCGCGCGTTCACCGGCTCATACGGGCTTCACTGATGCTTCACTCCGCGGCGACATGCTTCGGGGCCGCTCGGGTTCACCGGGGGCGTGGAGCACACAGTCGATGGCCAGCCAAACGAAAAAACCAAAGTCGAAGAAGAAGAATAAGAAACAATCCAGAGGCGCCGCCGGGTCATCTAGCCAAACCGGCGCGGAGTCGATGGAAACTCAGCAGCAGCCCCAACAGAAAGCGCGTGAGCTGCTCCTTCATGAGTTGAAAGACCTTTACGACGCCGAGCAGCAGCTGGTCGAGGCGCTGCCCAAGCTCGCGGAGAAAGCGACGAGCGAGCAGCTCAAAGAGACCATCACGGAGCACCTCCAGGAAACGGAGGAACAAGCTCGTCGGCTCGAGCAAGCGTTCGAACACCTCGGCGAAACGGCCGAACGCAAGAGCTGCAAGGGGATGAAGGGCATCCTCGAAGAAGGTTCCTCGGCGGTCGAGAAAGCAGAAGAGGGCGAGGAGCGCGACGCGACGATCATCGGCGGCTCACGCCGGGTCGAGCACTACGAGATGGCCGGCTATCTCGGCGCGATCGCGCTGGCCGAGTGGATCGGCGAGCAAGAAGTCCTGGACCTGCTCCACGAAACGCTGCAGGAAGAGCACATGGCGGACGAGAAGCTCGCGGGCGTTGCGCAGGGGGAGATTTTCCCGCAGCTCACGCCGGGCATGGAAACGGAAACAGGCGCCGAGGGGTCGGAGAGCGGTGATACCGAATGGTCGGGCGCGACCAACGCTTCAGGTCAGGGTTCGAAGAACAAAAAAGGCGGCACCGCCGGTGTCGGCGGGAAGCAGAACGCCACACATTCCCATGAAAGGAACTCCGGTATGCGACGTGACTACGACGATCGTGATGAAGGTCGGTACGAAAGCCGCGGGCACAGCGGCGGCGGGCGGGGCGACTCCCAGGACCGCGAGCGGGACGAGTACGGTCAGTTCACCAGCTCGCGCGGCGGCGGCAGCCGCGGCGGTTCCTCCCGTTACGACGACGATGATGAAGGCGGCCGGTCGTACTCTTCGTCGCGCGGCGGTCGAGGCGGCTCTTCCCGCTATGACGAAGACGACAACTCCGGCCGGCGCGGCGGCAACGGTGGTCGCGGCGGTCAGGAACGCGACGAATACGGCCAGTTCACCGGCGGCGGTTCGCACCGCAGCAGTCGCAGCGGCGGTGGCGGCGGCGATTGGAATGATCGCGACCGCGACGATCAGGGCCGCTTCACAGGCTCGCACAGCGGCGGCGGGCGGGGCGGCTCTTCCTCCCGCTACGACGAGGATGACGACAGCGGCCGTTCGTATTCGCGGTCGCACAGCGGCCGCTCTTCGTCGCGCTACGAGGACGACGACAATGAAGGCGGCGGGCGCGGCTCGAGTGGTCGGGGTCGGAGCGGCGAGCGCTTCGGCGGGTACGAGGGGCGCAGCCTCGGCGGCCGTCACTCCGCCGAGATGCAGGACCGCGACGAGTACGGCCACTTCGCCGGGTCGCACAGCGGCGGCGGCAGCCGCGGCGGCCGTTCGCGCTACGACGAAGATGACGACGACGATCGCGGCGGATCACATCGTCGCGGCGGGCGTCGGTAAGTGAGATTGCGGGTCGTTGAGGGTTCCCCGAGGTTCACGGGGCACCCTCGCGACTCCAACGTTTCCGGCACTCAACCGTAGATGGCCACACCCCTTCGGCCCCGGCGCGGCGGCCAGGACACACACGCGCGCCGCTGCGCCACATACGAGTTGATGCTTGACCCGGATCACCGTGCTTGCACACGGCGGTGTTCCGGGTTTTTTTATCTCTGAGCGGCGCGAACTGAGAGGGTTACGGGCACATCGCGCCCCAGTGCTGGATGGTGATTGCGATGTCCGCGAGGCCGCGGAGACCGTCGTTGTCAAGGTCGCCGAGCGTTCCCGGCGCGCCGGTCGTGAACCAGTTGAGGATGACCACAGAGATGTCGGACAGGCCGACCGCTCGATCGCCGTCGGCATCACCGGGGCAAGCGGGCGGCTGCACCGGGAGAACCACGCCGCTGACGACGAGGCCGAAATCGACATCAAGCTCGGGCGTCTCCACGCGTCCGTCCTGGTTGACCTGCGCGGCGGTGACTTCGACGGTCCAGAGGCCCGGCGCCGGGCTCGTCACCCAAACGTTCTCAACGTTGTCGAGGTTGTTGGCGACGCCGCCGGAGGTGGAGACGTTGCCGTTGCGGAGCCCGTTGTTGCCCCAGTAGAAGGTGAGTCCGTCGGGCGCGGTGACCTTGAGGTTGAGGTCGTTCACGCGGTTGACGCCCGAACCGGCAACGCCGGCGGGGTCGGTCCAGACGAGCGTGGCGCGCAGCTCGGGCGTGCCGGCGGGGACGTCGAGCTGGTACGAGGCCGTTTCGAGATTGGCAAGCACGCGCGACTCGTCGATGATGAAGAGGCTGTTGCGAAGGTCGTAGAGCTTCTTCACGTCGGCGCGGCCCCAGCCCTGGTGCGTGCGCGTGAGGTCCGATGCGGTGCCGGTGAAGTTGTAAGGCGACGCGGTGTTGATCATCAGCGCCTTGCTCGTGGCGATGTGCGGGCGGTTTGAGAAGACGGTGCCGAGCGGATCGACGGTGTTGCCGAAGACCCCCGAAGCCCACATCTGGAACATGAGACCGAAGTGGCCGGCGGTGATGGGCGTCGCGGCGGAGGTGCCGCCGAAGCCCGAGGTGTACGCCGTCGTGCTCGTGCTGGTGGTGGTGAAGATCGAGTCGTACCAGAAGGCGAGGTCGGGCTTGATGCGTCCGTCGGGCGCCGGGCCGATGCTGCCGGCGTTGGACCAGCTGTCGTCGGTGAGCGACGCGGTGTTGAAGTGCCTGACCGCGCCGACGGAGACAATGTTCTTGGCGAAGGCGATGGTGTCGGAGCTGGTCGAGCCCTCGTTGGCCTGCGCCTGCACGAGCAGGATCTGGTTATCGAAGATGTTGTCGTCCATCGCGGCGGCGTTGGTCGTGTAGCTGTAGAAGCAGCACGAGCCCCACGAGTTGCTCTGGAAGACGGCCTGGTAGGGCGGGAGGAGCAGCGACGCGTTGTGCGCGTAGCGATCGGAGAGGAAGCTGTAGTCAGCGAAGATGCCCTGGGCCATGGGGAGAAGGCCGCGGCCCTGCGCGTTGACGGTTCCCGTGCCGAAGACGATGCCGTAGGTGGATGTGCCGTGCGTGGCGCTGCCGGAGTTGGAGCCGTGCATGACGGGCGGGCGGGCCAGGAAGTCCTGGTGGGTGGTGAGGAGGTTGCCGTCCATGACCTCGCCGCGAACGCCCTCGCCGCGGAACCCGGCGACGCTCTCGACGTAGTTCGCGCCGCCGACGCTGCGGACGATGTCCATGTACTCGGTGGTGGGCAGCACACGGTCGATAGCGACGGCCTCGTCCATCGCGCTGACGCGGAGCAGTTGCTCGGGCGTCAGCGTCGCTTCGAGGATGAAGCTGTGGGGTGATTGGGCGTTGATCTGGCCGCCCAGATTGATGATCTTGTCCGCGAGCCGGGCCTTCATCGCGGGGCCGCGCTCGGCGATCTGGATGGAGTAGCGCGCCCGCGCGGGGAGCGTTGATGCATCGTTCGTGAGGGCCTCGCGCAGCGGCTGTTCGAGCTTGTCGGCGGGCTGATAGGCGCCGACCCACCGGACGAAGGGGAGCGCTTCGACCGCCTGGCGTGCGGCTTCATCGAGCGTGACGAGATAGGCGTGGTTGGCGAGGTAGTAGCGGATCCTGCCCCCGGCGTTCTCGATCGCGGCGCGGTATTCGTCGAGGGGCTGGGTGATGAACTGCACGATCATGAGCTGCGCATCAGGCGCCGCGGCGAGCTGGGCGGGCGGATTGGCGCGGGCTCGGCCGGGCGCGAGCGGATCAAACGCGCCGGAGCCGGCAGCGATGTCGTACGAGGTGGGCGTGGCGACGGCGACGGTGCGGCCGTCGAGGCTGATGGCGTACCAGGGGGTCGCGCCTTCGGACCATGTGACCACGGTCTTGGCGGAGTTCGGGAGCGCGAGTGCGCGAACGGCGGTCGGCTGGGCCGCGCCGTCACGCGCGATCGTGATCGCGCCAGCGCGGATCTCAATGCCGCCGGCGGGGAGGGCGGCTATCTCTGGCGTGATGATCCGAGCATCGCCGGCGCTGGGGTGCGCCAGCGCGGCGGGACTCAACGCCGTGATCGCGGCGCCGCAGGCGAGCATCGCTGCAGCAATGGTGACGCAAGAGCAAGTTGTGCGGACGCAACGACCACCACGAATCGACGGCATGGAAACTCCTCTCCCGACAGGCGGGGGCGGGGTAGAGTTGACACTGCGCGGCTTGGGCCGGACACAGGGCGAAGCACCGGGGACGCACGGCCCGGGCTCTGGATTCAGAGTACCGCTGAATGCGAAATAGGGAAGTGTGAACGGCAAAAAGCTGGTCGGAGTAACGCAAATAATGGCTCAACAACGGGCTTGTGCGCTGAAATTGGTCGCACGTCGATAGACTGACGACAATGGAGAAAACTCACGATACTCGTGCCGACGACCTTGCTTCGTTGGAGCGGTTCGTGGTCGAGAACGAGGATCTACTCCAGCTCGAAGAGTTGCTGGGCCGGTTCAATATTTTCGATGCGCTGCGCCTCGAACGCGTGGAAATTCGCCACAGCAATTTTCTCGCTTGGCTTCTCGATCCGGGTGAGTCGCACGGCGTCGGCGATCTGTTTCTGAAAGCGCTGCTCATGGATCTTCTGCGCGAGGCTCGTCAGCAAGGATTCGAGGCTCCGGTCAGTCCAATTGAGCTCGATGGCA
>DASZQL010000077.1:0-4254 GCA_035549675.1 Phycisphaerales bacterium
ACCCTCGCTCCCGCTCGGGGTTCTTTGCTGGGGACGCCCTTCGCTCACGCTTGGGGTTCTTTGTGGGGAGGAGGCGGGGGGGAAGAGCTTGGGATCGGGGAGCGAGCGGAGGAGATCGCGCTTGGCGGTGATGTCGGCTTCGGATTGGAAGAGGATTCCGGCGCCGCCCACCTCGGCGACTTCGGGGAGCGCGCGGAGCTTGAGCGTGGTGTCGAGGGCCTCCTTGGGCGTGTGCGCGACGACGATGGCGTGCCAGACGCTTCGGGCGTCGTCGCGTTCGAGCTCGTTCTGCCAGACGACGCTTTCGGTCGTGCTGGGCATGAGCTTCAGGAGGTCGGGGTCGTAGCGGACGCGCGTGCCGAGCCAGCCGCTCGCGGCCATCACGATCGCGGCGACGGTGAGCACGACGGCGGGGCGGCGGTGGACGGTGACGCCGAAGCGGCCCATGAAGGGGCGGGACACGCCGCCCTCGTGGGCGCGGAGGCGGGATTCGGGCTTGCGGATCACCATCATGAGCGCGGGGAAGAGGGACATGACGGCGATGGTGCAGAGGACCATGCCGCCCGCGGCGATGATGCCGAGCTCGCCGACGCCGGCGAAGGGGGTGAAGGCCATCGCGCCGCAGGCGGCGGCGACGGTGATGCTGGCGGTGAGGATGCCGGGACCCACGCCGCGGTAGGTCTCTTCGAAGCCGGCGCGCAAATGGTCGTGGTCGGGGTGGACGAGCTCGAGGCGGGCGATGATGTGGATGGCGACGTCGATGCCGAGGCCGAGGAGCATCGAGGCGAAGGTGACGGAGAGGAGTTGGAGATGACCGACGGCGAGCGTGGCCCAGGCGAAGGACATGGCCATCCCGACCATGAGCGCGATGACGGCGAAGAGGGGGACGATCACGCCGCGGTAGACGATGAGCATGAGGAGCGCGATGAGAGTGAGGGAGATGGCGGAGGCGAAAGAGGCGTCGCGGCGGGAGAGGACGGTTTCGTCGGATTCGAGGACGGGGACGCCGGTGACGCCGGCGCGGAGGGCGGTGAAGCGCGCGTCGCGGTGGAGGTCGGAGAGGATGGCGCGGAGCGCGCGGAGGGAGTCTTCCCGGTTGGCGATGCCCTGGGTGGAGCCTTTGTCGGAGGGGACGAGGGAGACGAGGATCGTCGCGAGCTTGCCGGTGGAAGAGGTGAGGCGCTGGGTGCCGGAGAGTTGGTCGAGGCCGAGGAGGGAGGGAGCGGGGTGCGGCTTGCGGCTTGCGGCTTGCGGACGATCAGAGGCAGATGGCGAGGGGGATTGGGCGGTGGTTGTGGTTGAGTCGAGTGTCCCACTCGCTGACGCTCGGGGCTCGTTCGCGATTTGAGCGATGGTGGCGGCGCGGGTGAGGAGGGCGGCGAGTTCGGCGCGCTGGTCGGGGGGGAGTTTGTTGCCGGCGAGGGTGGAGAGGCCCAGGAGCTCGGGGAATGTTGTTGAGGCGAGGACGGGGGCGGTGCGCTTCAATGAATCCGTCGCGTCCTTCACCTGCGCGAGGCTGGCGGTGTAGATGAGGCCCGGCGGCGCGGACTCGCGGTCGAAGCCGGCGGTGACGGCTTTGAAGTGCGCGGGGTCGGCGCGGAGGCGGGATTCGAGTTCGGCGATGAAGGATTCCGGGGCGGGCGCGTGGGCGCTGGTGAGATCGACGACGACGACGGCGTCGTCCCAGCGCGGGTCCGCGGCTTTGTAATCGGCGTATCGCTTTTGCCAGGGGGTATTGGGATCGACGAGGTCGCTGCGGTCGCTTTTGAAGTGGAGGTCCTTCGCGGTGTAGGCGGCGCAGAGCGCGGCGACGATCAGGAAGAAGAGGATCGTGAGCCAGGGGCGGGCGGTGACGGCGCGCGCCCACGCGGCGAGGAAGCGGTCGCGGTTGGGGGAGACGGGATTTCGCAAACAGAGATTCCGAGAATGTGCGGTCGGAAGATCGAAAGCGGGCGATTGTAGTGGAGAGGGATGATGAATCGGTGAAGGTGGAAGACTGCTCAATGAGGAGGTTGTTCGCTGCCGCAGAGGGCGTGCCGCCCTCTGCAACTCCCTGCTGAAGGCAAAGGCAGAGAAAGAGGGAGGAAGAAAATAGATGGAGTAGCCCTCACCCCGGCCCTCTCCCAAAGGGAGAGGGAGTGCAGGGGACGCGCGCAGGGGCGAGCGCTGTGTGCCGCGCGTCGTCGCTCGGGCCGACCGGTGCGCCTGGGACACTGGTCGCTCAAGGCAGCGACCGGTGGCACATCATTAAGTGCGACGATTGTTATTCGGCGCGGTCGCCCTTGAGGGCTTTGCGCATCGCGCGGGGTCTGGGGATGCCGAGCTTGACCATGCGTGAGAGAAGGGTTTGCGGATTGAGACCGAGTTTTTCGGCGGCGCCGTCCTTGCCGAAGACCCGGTAGCCGCGGGTCTCGAGGGCGTGCATGATCTGGAGGCGCTGGAGCTGGTCGAGGGAGAGGTCGAGGAGGACGTCGCGCGGGATGGAGGCGGGGTCGCGCGGTGCGGATGAGGCGCTGCCGCCGCCGCTGGAGCTTCCGGGGCGCGCGGCGTCGGGAATGACGGGGCTTTGGGGGAGCTCGATGTCGAGCTCGGGGCCGCTGGCGAGGAGCGTCGCGCGTTCGACGGTGTTTTCGAGCTCGCGCACGTTGCCGGGCCAGCGGTAGCTGAGGAGGAGGCGCATCGCGCGCTCGGAAAGAGGGAGGATCGGCCGCGCCATGCGCTTGGCGTGTTTCTCGTGGAAATGCTCGACGAGGGCGCGGATGTCTTCGCGGCGGTCGCGGAGAGAGGGGACGTCAATGCGGAAGACGTTGAGGCGGTAGAAGAGGTCTTCGCGGAAGCGGCCGCGGCGGACCTGCTCGGCGAGTTCGCGGTGGGTGGCGGCGACGAGGCGGACATCAACGCGGATGGTCTCGCTGCCGCCGACGCGCTCGAGGGCGCCTTCCTGGATGACGCGGAGGAGCTTGGCCTGCGCCTGCATGGAGAGCTCGGCGACCTCGTCGAGGAAGAGGGTGCCGGTGTCGGCGAGCTCGAACTTGCCGAGGCGCTGGCGGTCGGCGCCGGTGAAGGCGCCGCGCTCGTGGCCGAAGAGTTGGGATTCGATGAGCGACTCGGGCATCGCGGCGCAGTTCACGGCGACGAGAGGGCGCGTCGAGCGGCGCGATTGCGCGTGGATCGCGCGCGCGACGAGTTCCTTGCCGGAGCCGGACTCGCCGTGGATGAGGACGGTGGCGTCGGTGGGCGCGACGCGGTCGACCTGCTCGAGCATGCGGAGGATGGGAGCGCTGGCGCCGATGATCCGGGGCGCGGCGTCGCCGGAGGCGAGCTCCTGGGTGAGCACGTTCATCTTGGATCGCGCCTTCTCGGATTCGGCAAGAGCGCGCTGGAGGCGGGCGAGCTCTTCCTGCTGCGCGAGGCGCGATTCGGCGTCGAGGAAGACGATGATCCACGCGGCGTCATTGGTTTGCAGCGCGCGCGAATCGCCGGCGTGCGCGGCGTTGATCAGCGCATCGACAACGATCGGGCGGTCGTCGCGCCGGATGCGGAGCGATTGCACGAGCGCGCGCGGGCCGGTATTCGCGGCTTCGCGGAGGCGATCCGCCGCGGCGTCGCCGAGTTCGAAGAAGGTCGAGAGTGCGAGACCGCCGACATGGTCGGCCTTCGCGCCGAGACGTTCGGCGGCGGGGGGATTGACGGAAATGACCCGCCATTCGCGGGTCACGAGGACGACGGGGACGGGCAGGTCATGGAATGGCGATGTGGAGACGGTCATATTTGTTGATCGAGGCTGAACTATTATTGAATATCGTAATAGTCTATCAAAGTGTTGAATAGCATAAATGCTATTGTTGAATATCATAAAAAAACAAACCGGATGTGGCTGGATAGCCAAAGAACGCGGCTGGAACGGGCTTGGCGGGTTGTGGCACGGGTGTTGCCTTGAGTACCTCTGAATCGCCGGAGCCGTCTGGCGAGGGGAAAGACGGCCTGAACGGGGCAACGCCGTTGAGGCCGTTTGGAAAGTGAATAAGGCCGCGAGATGCGGCGAACGAGCTCTCTCGTGCTACGGGCCCTTTGGGCCTATCGCGGCGCTGCCGGAGGTGGGGTGGAATGGCCAGGTGGGCAGGTCATTTCGCCCCTCCTTCGGGACGCCGCGGTGGCCGCTGATCGTGCGGGAAAACAGCGGGCCTGCGTGGCACTCTCCTCTCCGGCCCCCGGCTCGTGAAAGCGAGCCCGAGGCCGTTCTGCAACACGAAA
>DASZQL010000078.1:0-12399 GCA_035549675.1 Phycisphaerales bacterium
CACCTTCACCATCTGGTCCGACGCCGACGCCGTCATTCTCCGCCTCACGCATCCCGGTACGCTGGAAACCAACACCCACGCGCTCCAGCACGTCCCCGGCGAACCCGGCCTCTGGACCCGCGAAGTCGAAGGCAACTGGCGAGGCTGGACCTACGCCTACGACCTGCACCGCCACGACCAGCGCCTCACCAACATCCTCGATCCCTGGGCCACCCACGTCCGCGCCGGCAAAGCCTTCATCATTGATCCACCAACCACCTCACGCGATGGCCTCAACGAGCCCCGAGCGTCAGTGAGCGGGTCTTCCCCGACGAGCCGCCCCCCTCTCCCCATCGAAGACGCCATCATCTACGAGCTCCACCTCCGCGATTTCACCCACGACCCCTCCAGCGGCGTCGCCCCCGCCAACCGCGGCAAATACCTGGGCCTCGCCCAGTCCAACACCAAGCTCAACAACACCAACCTCTCCACCGGCCTCGACCACATCGCCGAGCTCGGCGTCACCGTCGTCCAGCTCATGCCCGTCGCCACCTTCGCGCTCCCCTACCACCCCGAGTACGAGTGGGGCTACATGCCCACCGATCTCCGCTCGGTCTACGAGGGCTACGCGCTCGATTCTTCCGCTCCCGACCCCGCCGCCCCCGCGCGAGAGTTCAAGCAGCTCATCTCCGCCCTCCACGCCAAAGGCCTCCGCGTCACCCTCGACATGGTCTTCAACCACACCTACGAGCTCTGGCCCGACCGGCTCCACAGCTTCATGGCCCTCGCCCCGCGCGAGTACTACCGCTTCAAAGCCGACGGCACACCGTGGAACGGCGCGCTCTGCGGCAACGAGTTCCGCTCCGAATCCCCCATCGCCCGCCGCTACATCGTCGAAACCTGCAAATACTGGATCACCGAGTTCGGCGTCGACGGCTTCCGCTTCGACCTCATGGGCCTCATCGACCGCGAAACCGTCGATCAGATCGTCAGCGAGCTCCGCGCCATCGACCCCACCCTCCTTATCTACGGCGAGCCGTGGACCGCCTCACTCTCACCCGCCGACGGCGTTTTCAAAGGCGCCCAACGAAGCAAGAACTTCGCCGTTTTCAGCGACGAGTTCCGCGACAGCTTCCGCGGCAACGTCTTCGACATGGCCAATGCCGGCTTCCTCGCCGCCGGCCACAACACCGACTGGGTCAAGAAAAGCATCCTGGGAGGCGTCACCAGCTTCACCGATTCACCCCTCGAAGCCATCAACTACATCGAGTGCCACGACAACCACACCCTCTTCGACCGCCTCGAACTCGGCGCGCGCCACGCTTCGCCCGGCAACAACGGCTCCTCCGATCTCACCGACGAAGACAAACTCAAGATGAGCATGCTCGGCGTGCTCGCCCTCATGACCAGCCAAGGTATCCCGTTCCTCCACTCCGGCCAGGAGTTCGCCCGCACCAAGGACGGCCACGCCGATTCCTACAACCTGGGCGACGCCATCAACAACATCCGGTGGAGCGACAAGGCCCGCCGCGCGGACCTCTACAACTTCCACCGCGCCGCCGTCGCCCTCCGCAAAGCCCACCCCATGTTCCGCCTGCGCACGAAAGAAGAAGTCCTCCGCGCTGTCAAGTTCCTCGACGACGACCTCAACCTCCCCATCCCCCGCGGCACCGTCGCCTTCCACATCACCGACCCCACCGGCCGCGACCCCTGGCGCGAAGCCGTCGTCGTCCTCAGCGGCAGCACCGAAACCGCCTGGGTCCCGATCCCGGAGGGCCAATGGCAAGTCCACCCCATGCCCGGCACGCCAACCCTCGGCAACAACGGCCGCGCCAACGACTGGCTGGAAGTACCCGCGCACACCGGCTGCGTCCTCTTCCGCGGCACCCCACCAAACCACCCGCTCGCCGGGATCTGATTCTTCTTCAACTCAAGGCACAGCCGCCGACCTGAGGCATTCCGCCTTCACCACTTCCCGTTTTTTGTCCGCCTCTCCCATCCCCCTTCCCTCCTCTTCGTTCCTCTTCTTTCTCCTTCCTTTTTTCCTTCTCTTCTCGTCTTGCTCCTTCTACTTCCTACCTCTTCCTCCCTCTTCCTCCTTCTTTCTCCTTACTCCTTCTTTTTTCTCCTTCATTCTCCTTCTTCTTTTTCCTTCTTCGTCTCCTTCTTCGTCTCCTTCTTCGTCTTCCTCCTTCTTCCTCCTTTGTCTTCCTCTGTCTTCCTTTGTCTTCCTCTGTCTTCCTCTGTCTTCCTCTGTCTTCCTCGCTCTTCCATATTTCTCCCTCCGCTCGACTCCTGCTTTCTCCCACCTCTACGCCCCGGAGGGGCGCACGATCGTTGCCAGGGGCCGCGAGGGAGCGTCCGCGACCGAGCGCGCCCCTGGTTCTCGCCTCCACAATTCTTGTCTCTCCTGTCTTTCTACAAAGGGGCTACTCTCCCTACCCCATCTACCCTCACTACACCGGGCGGGCGGGCTACCTCTTCTCCGTCTTCTTCAAAAAAGAAAACACCCGCCCGCGATGGTCACGGGCAGGTGTTCTGATCGGCCAACACCTTTCAGTATTTCAACGACTCAGTTCCGGCTCGAGATCGCCCGGCCCACCGAGATGATCGTCGGGCTCGCGTCCGGCGTCGTATGCACCGCCAACCTCGACCCCTCCGGACCAGTCGGCCCGATGTGACCCAGCGCCCGTGCGATGAGCTCACCCCGGCTCGACGCCTTGAGCTTCCGGTGCAACGACTTCACATGGTCGTGCACCGTGTGCGGCGACCGGGCCAGGTCCGCCGCGATCTCCTTCACACTCTTGCCGATCGCGAGATGATCGAGCACCTCGCGCTCGCGCTGCGTGAGCCGGTTGAGCGCGCTCGTCACGTCACGGCCGAAGGCCATCGCCGCCCGGTTCACCAGCGGCTTCATCGTCGCCGCCATCACCGCCGCGTCGCCGCGATCCCACGTCCCCTTGGTCGTGGGAATCCCGACCTGCGCGATGAACATCCGTCCCGGCACGTTCCCCGGCATCGGGGCCGCCCCGACAAGGTGGTCCGTCGCGCCGAACCGCGACCAACGCCGGCCGCTGTCCGTCTCACCAAAGCTGGCGCCCGCGCTCAGGTCACGAACCCGGGCCGCACGGGGCCACGACGTGCCGTTCCCGCCGCCCAACTCGCCCACAGCCCAGTCGAGCCGCGGCGCGTGAAGAGGCAAGAGCGCCTCGCCCCGAATGGGGTTGCCATTCGTATCAAACCCGGCGCACCCGGAAGCCTCGATCGCGCTCACGGCCCCGTCCGCCGCGAACTGCACGACCGCCGTCATCGCGATCGCGCCCGGCCGGACCCCGCAAAGGATCCGCGCCGCGTCGTCACACCATTCAACCGTTGCAATGGCCGGAAGCGTGCAGCATGACGCCGCCAGCTCAGCCGCCAGAGCGACATGATCCACTGTCAGCGTGTGTCCTGCGTCCTGCATTTGTCGTCCCTTTCATTCGTGGAGAGGGGTTGGTGGGAAAGTGAACACATCGAAAGGGGCATCCGGCCAACCCATCACAATGGGGGCCATCATCGGTACGGTTCCGAAGGAAATTCGGGTTCCCCCCGCACCGGTAGTAAAAATCACCGGGAAACGATGCCCGTTTCGGGCGGGATCATAGCCTTCTTCGGGTAGAGCGCAAGAGTGATGCTCCGGAATTTTCCGACCCACCCCACATTCCGGCGTCCTATCGACTTTTCCGAGGATAAAAAAATTTTCAGTCGAGCCTTCGTCCGCTTTCATCCCCCCTTGCTAGGTGAATGAGCAGGAAGACGCTCCGCATCCGTCACCGCCGCCGTCAGCCATACCCGCCCCTCCATCCGAACGATCCCCGCCGGCCGCCCCATCGCCGCGAGCGTGTCCAGCAGTTCTTCATCCCCGATGAACCGCACGATCGGCTCGGCCTCGTGTCGCCGCGTCTCGTACTTCGCCATCTCAAACCCGCCCTTCACCGCCCACCGCTCCACCACCGTCGGGTCCGTCTTCACGAACCGCGTTCCCGCGATCGTCGTGGCCTGGGCGACCGTCCCCGGCGCCGTTTCAATCAGCGGCGTGACCGTCGCAATCTTCACAGGCCCGCGCGATACCGTCATGAACGCCAGACCCACCAGCACAATCGCCAGCGCTCCCGCCGTCAACTGCGCACGAACCACCCGCCGCCGCCGCGTCCGCGACAACTCCCCGACAAGCTCACCCAGCATCGCCTCGCGCCGCCGTCGGCCCTCCGCTGACAACCGCGCCGGCGCATCACCTTCATCAAACGGCCGAATGACCCCGCGCTCGTCGCTCATGACCCGCCCCCAGTCCCCGTCACTCGCCGCACGTCCCCAGTCTTTTCCGCTTCCCCCGCCGCCTTCCGAAGCCGCTCCGTCACCCGCGACACGCGCCCGTCGACCGCGCCCGGGTTCAGCCCCAGCGCCGCCCCGATCTTCCTGAGCGTCCACCCAAACCTGAACCGCGCCTCGATGAGACCCAACGATGCCTCGTCCATCGCCGCGAGCTCATCCCGCAACCACTCGAGCCGCTCGGCGTCACCTTCGTCCATGTGCCACCGATTGCTGCTCGGAGCAATCGGTGCTTCATCGTCCCCGGTGCCCACCATTTCTCCCAACCGCTGATGCCTCTTCTTCCACGACCGCTCCCTCCGCAACCGGTCGTACGAAGCCGTCAGCGTCACCCGCCGCAGCCACGCACCGAGTTGCTCCTCCGTCTCCACCGGCTTCATCGACCTGATCACCCGCATGAACACATCCTGCGTGACGTCCAGACAGAACGACTCGTCTCTCCCGCACGCCCGCCGCGCCCACCGGTACACCTCGTCGAACCACTTCTCATACAAATCCGAAAAGGCCCCGGCGTCACCCGAAGCCACCGCGGCGGTCAGTTGAGAAACCGTGCGCTCCACGCCGCGTCATTCTCCCATGTGCTCGCTCCTCGCGGCCGGCGTCTCCGCTCCCTCTCCTTTTGGGAGAGAGTCGGGGTGAGGCTTCATTCCGCCCGGTTCTTTCTACCCGGGCCTTCTCATACTTGGTGCGACAGCATCTACTCCGCCCGTCCCGGCTTCTTCTGGCTCAACTCCAATTCCAACTCTTTCATGTGCTTGGTCTGCTCTTGCAGAGCAGCCTGCATCGTTTCCAACTGCTTGGCGAGTTGCTGAACACTTACTCTGAGATTCAAAACGGTGTTATCCGGCTCCTTTTCTTTCAGGCTCCTCTTGACGTCCCCCTCCAACCGATCCAGCACCTGATCGATCGTCGCCATCTGCTCGATCCCTCCCCGCGCCATGAGCAGCGCCGTCTCGCGGTGGTAGTTCATCGTCGTCTCGCTCCCCGACATCTTCAGCGCCGCCTCCACCGCCGAGAGCACGTCCTCCGTCTTCAGGCCGCCATCGATCAAGCTCTTGATGGCGAATACTCGGCTCTGCTGCCCCCTCGGATCGAACGGATCCGTCTTCCCGCGCTCCGCGATCTCCTGCCGCACGACGAGCAGGTCGTCCTCCTGCCGAACCGCGTGCTTGTAGTGTGTCGCGCCCCCCGCCGTGTCACCCTCGTAACTATTCAACACCCCGATCGCCGACGCCACCCGCGCCCCCTTCAGGCTTACCTTCGGGAACGGGATCCCCGGCTTCGCGAGGAACGACACCACGCACCTCACCCCCGCCGAGCTCTGCACCGCTTCGATGTACTGCTCCACCGTCCCGCCCGGAAAGTCCAGCGTCACGGGGTAATCAAACGGATGCAGGTTCATCTCCTGCGCCGTGGGCGTCGGCGGGTAAATCTGCGCGTGCATGTCCGCGATCCGCGCCTCGAGCTCCTTCACGCCCGGATCGTTCTCCCCCTTCGCCCGCTTCAGCACGCCAAGATCCACCTTGGCCTGCATGTACTTCTCGTACATCGTCTGGTCATCGCCCCCCGCCCGCGCCGCGCCGCCCGATCCCAGCACCGCGCCCGCCACAACCACCGCCGCCAAGAGGCCCCTGAACATGCGCATCTCCTTTGGTTCCGCGGCTACCGCCGCCTCACCAAGGTAGACGCACCCCGCCCGCCCCTTTCGCGCGCTCCCTCAAAAAATCCCGATCCACAGCCATTCAATCGGTGTCCATCTGTGGCATCTGTGGCATCTGTGGCTGTCTTGCTGCCTTATTCACATCCCGCTCCCCAGTGCGCAATCACCCGCGCCACATCCCCGAGGCCGCGCACCCCGCTCCCATCCAGATCACCAACGCGCCCCGGTGCGCCGCTCACGCCCCAGTGTGTGAGGATCACCGCGATGTCACTCAGCCCCACGCCGCCGCTGAGGTCCGCGTCCCCCTCGCACGGCGGCTCCGCGCCGAGGCCGAACGTCACCGCTACCGCCGCCTGGAACAGCAGGTGCGGCGGGACGCCTGTCGTATCCGCATCAATCCCCGCCGCGCTCGTGCCGAAGGCGCCGGGGATCGTGTCGATGTTCTCGATCGCCGCCTCGTACGCCGCGTGACTGAACCGCACGACGAAGTCGGGCGACGCGTACCCCGTGTAGCTCTGCGCCACCGCGCGATCGACGTCGATCTCGATGCCCGCGATCATCACCTGGTCCTCCGGCGTGTCCATCACGATGAAGTTGAACCGGCGCGAGCCCACCGACGCCGCGAGCGCATCGGGGATCCTCCACGGCATCGCCGTGAAGTCGCCCCAGTCTTCGGCGAAGAACTCGTCCACCGAGGGGTGGTACACCAGCGGGATCGCCAGATCGATCCGGCTGTCCACCGTCAACCCCGAAAAGCCAGGTGTCTCGTCGCCGCGTCCGCCCTTCGGCGTGATCGCCTCCGCGCCGTGCTCCCGCTGGTTTTCTTCCGCCGTGTCCGCTCGCACGCTTCCGGTGTACGAGTGAACCCGGGCGTTGGGGAACGCGTCCGCCCATCCGCTCCTGAGCTGACCGCACGCGTTCATGTTCACGAACCGGATCCGCTGCCGGCACTCCAGCGGCACGCTGGCGATGATGTCGTCCGATGAAATGTAGTTCTCCGGCGCATGGCCGCCGCCCAGCCAGACGCGCCCTCGCCCGAGAAACCCACGCCCCGTCGCGCCGTGACCCGTGAAAGTCAAGTGCGTCACGCTGCCCTGGCACAGGCTGTTGAGAAACGCCGCACGCGACACGTTGTCGAGGCGCGTCACCGCGTACCCGCGATCGACGAACTGCTGCTGCGCCACGCCGGAGATGGTGTTGATCCGCCCCTGCAACCCCGCGTCCGCGTCGCTGCCCCCGAGCACCGCCGCCGTGTTCGCGCCCCGCGCCTGCGTGCTCGACATTGCCGCAAGAGTCGCCGCCGCAACGACCACCATCTCGTTCATCAAGTTCCTCGGCCGCATGGGCCACTCTCCTTCCGTCATCCCACCCTCACCGGCGCCCCGGGCCTCGTGCCGAGTGTCCCGGGTTTGGGTCTTGAGTTGTTCGCCGTGAGTCTTCAATCCGCATCCATCACGCCTTCATCTGTGGCTGTCGTATCCCTATTCACACACCTCGCCCCAGTGTCCGATCACCCGCGCGATATCGCCCAGCCCGCGCACGCCATTCCCATCCAGATCCCCAAGCTGCCCTGGCACGCCCATGACGCCCCACATCGAGAGCACCGCCGCGATGTCGCCAAGGGTCACCGCGCCGCTGTGGTTCGCGTCGCCCTCGCACACCGGCGGCAGCTCCGCCCCCTTGCCGAACGTCACCGCCGCCACCCCCATGAACAGCGTCGCGTCGGGCACGCCCGTCGTGTTCCCGCTGATCGACGCATCCCCAGCCACGAACAGCCCCGGCAGGGACTCAATGTCCGCCGTCGCCGCCTCGAACGCGTACGCCGTCATCAGCACCTCGAAGTCCGGCGACTCGTGCGCGATGATCGATTCGCCGATCACCTCGCCACCGTCCACCTCGATCGATTTCAGCAGCGACATCTCCTCGGGACTGTTCCCCGTGTACACGTTGAAGGTCCTGTGTCCCACATCCGTCGCCAGCGCCGCCGGCATCTTCCACGGCATGTCGCCGTAGTCCCACCACCCCTCCGCGCGGAACGTGCGAGTCGAGAAATCAAAGCCCACCGGGATCGCCGACACGATCCGCGGATCCACAACATGCGGCGGGGCCAAGCCCGGGCCCACGCCTTCCTCCGCCCCGCGCGTCCCCTTCGCCGCCGTGCGATCCGATCCGTTCGCCTTCAGGTCGTTGTAGCACGTCGCGCTCGGGATCGGCACGTCCCAACCCCACACCGTCGCCATCGGAAACGCCGCGACCCAGCCCACCTGCCGCTGCGCGCACGCGTTCAGCACCAGTTGCCGGAACTTGTTCCGGCAGTTCGGCGGCACGCGGTCGATCACTTCCTGAAAACCAAGCTGCCCTTCGGGTCCGGAGTTCGGGATCAGATCGAGCATCGCCAGCCCGTCGCCGTGATCGTTCGCGACCACGCCGTGCCCCGCGTAGAAGAACATCGTCGCGTCCGGCAGGCAGAAGAGCGCCAGCAGCGCATCCTTCGAAACGTGATCGACCCGCGTCACCGAATATCCCTTCTCGCGGTAGATGCTCTCCGCGAGGTCCGCTTCCTTGGTCATCGCGTCGCGGTTCGCCTGCTTGGAGTCCCACCCTGTCACGACGATCGCCCGGCTCGCGCCGAGGGCGCTCATGCCCGTCAGCAGTACCGCCGCCGCCCCGACCACGAACAGACCGACCACCTTCCCGAATCGCTTCGTTCCACCCATCGCGCACCTCTCAGTTGAAGGAATACAGCCAAGAGGGACAACGACAACCGCATCGAGCACCGAACGCACGAATCCGCGAGAGTCCGTGAATTTTGTGTGAGCCGCGCGCGTCCGATAGACGAACCCTCCCCAAAAACAGCATGCCCGCGCCGGGCGATTCCGCCGCCAGTGCCGTTCCCCAACCCATTTCCCCCCCGGATTCACATCACGGCTGCCGCGGCGTCTTCATGGTCTCCGCTGTCTTCGCTTCGCCCTCCAGCCCCAGGACCCGCAGCACCTCGACCCGCCGCTCCCGCGCTTCGGCGGGCATGGGTTCCCCGCCCGCCGCGTCCCATGCGTCATAGACCCGCGCCAGCCGCTTCGTGCACTCGATCGCCCGGTCGTTCTTCGGCCCGTACGACTGATTCAGAAGCGTGCGCGCCTCGACCAGGATCGTCTCCGCCTGCGCCCACCGCGCGGCACGCTTGCGGCTCTCGCCGAGCTCCATGAGAAACTGGCCGAGCTGCTTCCCATTCTTGCCCCACCACGCCTCGCGGGCGATCGCTTCGTTCGGTTCAAGCAACTCCGCGGCCTCTTCATCACGGCCAAGCCCGTGCAGCGCTCCGGCCAGTCGGTACGCCGCCTGCACCGTCGCCGAGTCCTTCCCGCCGCGGGCACGCAGGCTCCGCTCGTACAACCCGCGCTGAATCGATTCCGCTTCCGCGGCCTTCCCCTCGAGCAATAGAACCTGCGCGAGGCTGCCGGTCCACCTCAACGTGTCTCCGTCGTCTTCCCCGAGCGTGCGCCGCGACCGCTCGACCGCCTCCCGCCACAGCGGCTCCGACTCCTCGTACCGCCCCACGATCCGCATCAGGTTCGCGAGGTTCGAGAGCGAATCCAGCGTGAACAAGTGATCCGCCCCCAGCCGCCGCCGGCGACCCTCGAGCGCTTCACGGTACCCCGCCTCCGCCTCTTCCATTTGGCCCAACCGCTCCTGCACGATGGCCAGATAGTTCCTCGTGTACAGCGTCTCAGGATGATCCGCGCCCATGATGCGCCGCTCCTGCTCCAGCGCCGCCGCAAGGTTCCGCTCCGCGTCCTCATTCTTCCCGAGCTCGCCCTGCATCGCGCCGATGCGAGAGACAAGGATGCAGAACTTGGTGTCCCGTTCATCGTCCGGCGCCGCGCGAAGCCCCTCGCTCGCCTCGCTCAGCAGCGCCTCCATCTCGTCGAGCTTCCCCGTCTCCTGAAGGCACATCGCCAGCGCCAGCATCGAAAAGAACGTGTCCTTGTGCTGGTTGCCCAGCATTTCCCGACGCACCCCGAGCACCTCGCGGTGCATCGCCCCGCCTTCTTCCGCCCGCCCGCTCACGACCAGGAGCTCGCCGAGGTTCGACGCCGATTCGAGCGTCGCCGCGTTTCGAAGCCCGAGCACCCGCTTCCGGCCCTCGTATGCCGCCCGCACGTGCGGCTCCGCGTCGTCCAGTTGATGGAGATCGAGGCACAAATGCCCCAACTCGTGCTCCGTCTCGAGCGTGTCGACGTGGTCCGGGCTCAACCGCTCCGTGCGGATCGCCAGCGCGCGCTCCAGCATCGCCTTCGAGGCCTCAAAGTCGCCCACGATCCGGTACGTCTTGCCGAACATCTGCCGCAGGTCCGCCTCGACCACGGGGTCTTCAAGACCCTCCGCGTTCAGCCGCTCCGCCGCGCGGTTCAGCGCCAGCTTCATGAGACTCGTGTCCAGCCGCTCGGCATCGTCGGAGCGGATCGACTTGATCATCGTCTCCAGCACGCTCTTCACCGCCGTCGCCCGCGACAGCTCACGTTGCGCATTCTGCGCCTCGTGCTGCGCGTTCACCGCCTGCCACGACGCCGCCGCGGTCCCGCCGATCATCGCCACCACCGCCGCGAGGATGCTCACCGTCAGCCCCGGCTTCCGGCGTACAAACTTCTTCACTTGGTACACGGCGGAGGGGGGGCGGGCCTTGATCGGCTCGTTCGCGAGGTACGCCCGCAGATCGTTCGCGAGTTCCGCCGCGGTCCCGTACCGGCGCGCCGGGTCCTTCTCGAGGCATTTCCCGACGATCGCGTCGAGATCGCCCGCGAGCCGCCGGTCGAGCGTGCCGAGCCGCGTCGGCTCCGTCTCCGTGATCAGCCGCGCCGCTTCCGGCAGCGATTTCCCCTGCGTCTCGAAGGCGCACCGGCCGCCCAGCAGCTCGTACGCCACGCACCCCAGCGCATAAATATCCGCCCGCGTGTCCACCACCGCCGCCCGCCCGCTGATCTGCTCGGGGCTCATGTACGGCAGCGTCCCGATGATCTGCCCCATCTCCGTCTTGAACGTCGTGTGCTTCGACTCCCCCTCGACCAGCTTCGCGATGCCGAAGTCCAGCACCTTCACGCGCCCGCTCTCCCCCTCGCGCTGCACCAGCACATTGTCCGGTTTGAGGTCTCGGTGGATCACCCCGTGCTGGTGCGCGAACTGCACCGCCTGGCACACATCAATCAAAATCTCAAGCCGCTCCGCGACCGAGAGCCCCCACTTCTCCACGTAATCGATCACCGGCAAGCCGTCCACGAACTCCATCGCGATGTACGGGATCTGCCGCGCCCCCTCGTGATGGATCCCCGCCGAGTACACCTGCGCGATGCCCGGGTGCACGAGCCCCGACTGGATCTGCCCCTCGCGCCAGAAGCGGCGCACCAGCCGCGCCGAACCCGAGTCCGCGTGCATCACCTTCAGCGCCACCCGCCTCCGCGGCGACTCCTGCTCCGCCTCGTACACCCGACCCATGCCCCCCGCGCCGATCAGCCGGACCACCCGGTAAGGCCCCACCCGCTCCGGCGCCGGCCCCGCGCCCCGCTGCGCCTCGCCCACCAGCACCGTCTCCGCCGAGCTGTCCCCGGGCATCAACCCTTCCGCCAGCCCGTCGTCCGCCTCCTCGTCGTACCCCAAGAGCGACTCGACCTCCGCCCGCAGCCGCGGCTCCCCCGCGCACTCGCGATCAAGAACCGCCGCCCGCTCCACCGCCGACAAATCGCACACTTCTTGGAACAACCGCCGCACGCGCTCCATGTCGATGTGAGCATTCATGTCATGACCTCCTCCAGATCGCGCCGCAGCCATGCCCGCGCCATCCGCCAGTCCAGCTCCACCGTCCGCTCGCTCACGCCCAGCAGCCGCGCCACGTCCGCCACCTCCAGCCCCGCGAAATACCGCAGCTCCGCGATCCGCGCCTGCCGCGCATCCACCTTCGCGAGCCGCTCGACCGACTCGTGCACGTCGAGCGCATCGAACTTCGCGTTGCCCCCGCCCGGCCCCTCATCTCCGATCGCCACCGCCGACAACCGAGCCGGCCGCTCCCCCGCCCCGCGCTTGAGCGTCCTCTTCTGCCTCGCATGATCGACCAGAATCTGCCGCATCGCCTTCGCCGCGACCGCGACAAAGTGCGCTTGCCCTTCCCAGGGCGTCGACCGTCCGCTCGTGATCTTCATGAACGCTTCGTGCACCAGCGCCGTCGGCTGCAGCGTGTGGTTCGCGTCCTGCGCCCTGAACAGCGAGCCCGCGATCGAGCGCAGCTGCGCGTACACCGACTCCAGCATCTCACTCTGCGTCCCCGGCCCGCGCACCCCCGCCGCCGAGAGCAGCGACTCGACCTCCAGCGCCCCCACCTCGCCCCGGTCCACGTTCGGTTC
>DASZQL010000079.1:0-12850 GCA_035549675.1 Phycisphaerales bacterium
GGACGAACGCTTGAAATCGATTGCACCTGAAACAACTAGCCAGTGAAACGTAGCCGTCCCCAAAATCAACCCCGTACCCACATAGCGACTGCGCTTGTATTCAACTTCAGAAACCTTGACCTCGTGATCGCCTGAATCTCCATACCAAGGGTTGACATTCCCGGCGCTCACCCCAATCCATCCGGACCCGCGATGCTGCCATGTATCCAGTAGCCCATAGAACGAGCCTGCAATGAGTAGTCCAAGTATCGCGCCCCAGATCATTTGGCCGTTAACGAGTTTGCGCCAATGAAACTTCATAAATCCGAATCAATCTCCGCGCTCTCCGCGTCTCCGCGGTGAACCGGTTTTCAGACTTGGGCATGGGCGTGCTTCTCGCCCGGGAACTGCTTGATCCCGTCCTGCTTGAGCCGGCGCCCTGTCCCCTTCGCGATCGGGCTCGCCTCCGGGATCGCGAAGAGGCTGTTGGGCATCGTGTCGTTGTGGGCGATCGCCGCCGTCGCCGCGGTGCGCATGGTCTCGTCGCTGTTCTCGCGCAGCTCGCGCCAGCGGTCGCGGATCCACCCCTCGGCCATGTTGAGGAAGTGCATCGCCGCCGTGCGGTCGCGCTCGAACTCCACGCCGTCCTCGCCCGCGCGAAGCTGGCGGTCGAGCTTGCTGAGCGTGCACGCCATCGCGTGCAGGTAGATCGCGACGTCCGCGACCCGCGCCTGCACGACCTGCCGGTCGAGGATCAGCTCCTTGTTGACCCAACTCGCGAGCTTGAACTCGTGGCTGTGATCGCGCACCAGCCGCGCGAGCCTGTCGCCCCAGCCCGCGAGCGAGTGGTGCAGCCTCGAGACCCGCGGCGGGGCCTTCTTCACGCCCAGGAAAATCTCGAGCCCCAGCGGGATCGCCTTGCCCATCACCTTCGAGTTGAAGAGGTTCTTCAGCGTCGCGGCCATATTGACCGGCGCGAGCGGCCCCTTCTTCGGCTCGGGCATCAGCACGGCCTGGACCCCCAGCATCTGCTCGGCGAGCGCCTTGCCGCCGTACGCGAAGATGAACGACTGCATGACCTCGTTCGCCCCCTCGACGATGATGTTGATGCGCGAGTCGCGGAAGATCCGCTCGACCTCGTTCTCCGTCATGTAGCTCTCGCCGCCCATGATCTGCACCGCATCGTTCACGACGCGCCAGCCCATCTCCGAGCAGAACGTCTTGCAGATCGCCGTCTCGATGCGGATGTCCTCGTCCTTGCGGTCGAGGAACCCCGTGGTCATGTAGAGCATCGCGTCCATCGCGTACGTCAGCGCCGCCATGTTCGCGATCCGCGCCCGAACCAGCTCGAAGTCGGCGAGAGGCCGCTGGAACTGGAACCGCGTCCGCCCCCACTTGATCGACTGGTTCATCGCAGCGGTCGCCCCGCCCAGCATCCCCGCCGAGAGCGTGCAGCGACCATAGTTCAGACACGTCAGCGCGACGTTGAGCCCCTTGCCTTCCTCGTGCAGCAGGTGCGCCTTGGGCACGCGCACGTTGCGGAACTTGATCCGCGCCTGCCACGTGCCGCGGATGCCGCACTTGCTGCGGTTCTTCTGGAAGATGTCCACGCCTTCCATGTCGGGCGTGCAGACGAGCGCCGTGACGCGCTCGACCTCCTTGCCGTCCCTGCCCTTCATCTTCTGCTTCGCCATCACGGTAAAGAGCCCCGAGATCGCGCCGCTCGTCGCCCACTTCTTCTCGCCGTTGAGGATGTAGTCGCCCTCCGGCGTCTTCTCGCAGCGCGTCTCCTGCCCGCCCGCGTCGCAGCCGACGTTCGGCTCCGACAGGCAGAACGCCGAAACCCAGTCCGTCGCCAGCCGCGGCAGCCAGTTGCGCTTCTGCTCCTCGTTCCCGAAGAGCATCACCGCCTTGCACCCGATCGACTGGTGCGCCGAAACCAGCACCGCCGTGGACCCGCAGTACTCGCCGATCTTCTCGAGCACGCGCACGTAGCTCGTCACGCCCATGCCCAGCCCGCCGTACTCGCGCGGGATCGTCAGGCCCATCACGCCGAGCTGGAACAACCGGTCGATGACCGGGCGCGGGATCTCCTGCTCCTGGTCGATGCGGATCGCCGGGTGCTCGTTCCGCAGGTAGTCATCCAGCGCCGCGATCAACTGATCGCACCGCGCCGTTTCCTCCGCATCCGCCCTGGGGTACGGGAACACCAACTCCTCGCGCAGATTCCCCCAGAACATGTTCTGGATGAACCCCATCTCCTCCGGATCGGGCCCGAGCAACACCTCGGCGTCCGCGATCATCTTGGCGTCACGGGCGGAGATGCCCTTCATCTGCTTGAGGTCCGCTTTGATCTGGCTCATGAAATGCTCCGAAATCCGAATACCCAAGTGAACACTGAGCTAGACAGAGACAAACAGAGAAAAACGCGAAAAAACTGCTCTACGTTTCTGATTCACAATCCTGCTGCCTTGGTCTTTACTCTGTTTAGCTCTGTTTCCTCTGTGTTCAATGACTTACTGCTTCTCGAAAAACGCCTTGATGGCCGCCTTGCCCTCGTCCGTGCCGCGCAACCGGATCAGGTGCGCCCGCTCCGCGTCGAGGCAAGCCTGCCATCCGCCATTCAATCCCTTCTCCACACAATCCAGCACCGCCGCGGCGGCCTGAGTCCTCGGCAATTCCCCCCCGCTCTTCACCGACTCCAGACCCACGCGCGCCTTTTCGCGCTTGTCCGCGTTCGTAATCGAAACGGGCTCTGACCGTGGCGCCTTCTTCCTCGCCGTCGCGATGGCCCGCGCCCGCGCCAGCAGCGCACTCGTGTCCCCCTGGACCAGCTCCTCGACCAGCCCCGCCTGCTTCGCATCGAGGACCGTAAACGTCTTCCCCGTCGCCGTCATCGCGATCGCCGTCGCCGCGTCCATCCGCGCCGGGAGCATGTTCGTCCCGCCCCACCCCGGGCAGATCGAGAGGCCCGCCTCGGGCAAACCCACCGCATAAGGCCTGCTCGGCTTCTCAGGCGTCCCCGGTTTCGGCGCCAATGCAATCAGGTGATCGCAGTGCATCGCGATCTCGAGCCCGCCGCCCAGCACCGCGCCGTTGATCGCCGCGACCGTCGTGCAGGGCAGCTTCGCGATCCGCCCGTACACGTGCTGGCCGAAGGCGAGGTACCGATCCAACTCCGCATCCGACAACGAAACAATTTCCTTCAGATCCGCCCCCGCGATGAACACTCGCGAGTCGCTCGCGAGCACGAAACCCGCAAGGTCCCTCCCGATCTCATCCAGCGTCGCGTCGATCGCCCGCAGCAGCGCCCAGTCGAGCACCACCACCGGCCTCGAAGGCTGGCGCAGGATCAGCGTCACCACCCCGTGCGCATCACGGTCGGTCGGAAGCCGTTCAAGCGATGTCTGCGCCGCGTTCGCCATGCCGTATCCACAAAAGCCCACGGCTGGCAACGAGCCCCAATCTCGTCGCCAGCGCGCACCAACAACCGCCTTGGGCCCGCCATTCGGGCCGCGTCGGGCCAGTATAGGGCATCGAAAACGCCCCGAGAAGCCGTTTGTTCAGGAACCGTACGCCTTCGAAAGCATCCGCCGCGCTTCCTCGCCGTCCACCACGCGAGCCGAAATTTCCGCCCCTTTCCGCACCGCCGCCGAGAGCGCCGGCTCATCCAGATCGTTCAAGAGCCGCTTCGTCTCGCGCAGCGCCAGCGCCCCCGACTGCGCCAGCCGCGCCGCCATCTCCGCCACAGTCGAGTCCAACTGCTCGCTCGGGACGCAGTGCGACACCAGCCCGATCTCAAAGCAACGCTGACCCGTCAGCGTCCCGCCTTGCAAAAGCACCCGTCTTGCCGCCCCCGCCCCGACCGTCTTGACCAGCCACGGCGCGACCACCGCCGGGCACACTCCGAGATCCACTTCCGGGAATCCCATCTTCGAATCCGGGTGCGTCACCGCGAGGTCGCACACGCACACCAGCCCGCACCCGCCCCCGATCGCCGCCCCGTTCACCCGCGCGAGCGTGACCATCGGCAGCGATCGCAGCTTGAGCGTCAGCTCCGCGATCCGCGACAACAACTTGAACGGCGCGCCCGGCTCCCCCAGCACCGCCCGCAGGTCCATCCCCGCACAAAACACCCTCCCCGCCCCCGTCAGCACGCACACCGTCACATCGTCGCGCTTGGCGAGCTCATCCGCCCGCGCGAGCAGCGCATCCAGCAGATCCATCGACAGCGCGTTCCGCTTGTCGGCGCGGTTGAGCGTCAGCGTCGCGACGCGGGATTCGATGGTCAGTGTGGCGAGGTCGGTCATGATTCAACCCAGAAAACATTCACCGCGGAGACGCGGAGTACGCAGAGAAAAGAATAAGAAGTGAACGAAATGGCTGCTTGTGCGCTGTCAGTATCTGGGTTCGATCTGTGCCATCTATGGCTGATTCCTGCCTCCGCGCTCTCCGCGTCTCCGCGGTGAACTTCCTCTTCAGGTCACCGCGAGTGACGCCCCCAGAGCCCTCTCAAACTCCTCATCCCCCACCGATCCATCCACCTCATTCAGCCACCGCTTCGTCTCCATCACCGCCACCGGCGGCTTCTCGGCCAGTTTCGCCGCCTCGATCTGGGCGCGCGGGATCACGTCTTCGGGGATGTCGACCACCCGGTCCACGAGTCCGATGCGGCCCGCTTCCGTTCCGGAGATGAGCACGGTGTCCAGGAGGCGCTCACGGGCATGACGCGCGCGGACGGCGCGGAGCAGCGTTGGCGCGGAGACGGCCGGGCTGACTCCCATGCGAAGAACCGGGTACCCCAGCTTGGCACTTTGGTCGGTGATGATGTAATCCCCGCCGCCGAGGAGAGCACACCCCCCCGCCACCGCCGCGCCGTGTGCCGCGATGACGACCGGCTTGGTCGCGCGGCGGAGCGCCCGAACAGCACGCGACAGACCGGAGAGCAGTTCGCGGAGCGTCTCGCGCGACTTCATCAACTCCAGATCAAACCCCGCGCAGAACACCGCCCCCTCGCCCCGCAGCAGGACGCACCGGATCGACGGATCCGCGTCCAGCTCCGCCGCGTGCGCGACCACCGTCTCCTGCATCTCGGGCGTCAGCGCATTCCGCTTGTCGGGCCGGTTCAGCACGATCTCCCCGACCGCCGCAAAACGCGCATCGGCGCTGACTTCAGCCAGCCGCACCAGCTTCACCAGCGGCTCGCCGCTCACGCGCCACTCCCCGTCGCCCCCGCCGCCCCCCCCAACTCCCGCGCCTTCGCGACGATCGAGCGCGCGTACACCGCCGCGGCCTCGAGCTTGTCGAGCGCCACGCCGGTCTCAAACCCCGCCCCGTGCACCGTGCGCACCAGAAGCTCGGTCGAAATATTCCCCGGCGCGCGCTTGCCGGGTGTGGACGCGTACGGGCACCCGCCCAGTCCGGCGACGGAGCCATCGAACGACCGCACGCCAAGCTCGAGCGCCGCGAGCACGCACTCCGCCGCGTGACCGAACGTGTCGTGCAGGTGCACCGTCACGTTCGGCTCGCCCCACTCGTTCTCATCAAGGCCCCCCACCGTGCGAATGACCTCTTCGAGCATCGCCCGCACCGTCGGATCAGTCCCCGCGCCGATCGTGTCGCCCAGGTCGACCTCGTCCACCCCAAGATCAAGCAGTTGGCACGCCACGTCCGCGACCGTCGCCGGCGCGATCGGCCCCTCGAAGGGGCACGCGATCGCGCACGACACATACCCCCGCACCATCAACCCTTCTTCCCGCGCCAGCTCGATCACCGGCTTGAACCGCTCGAGCGTCTCCGCGATCGTCGCGTTCGTGTTGCGTTTCGAGAACGTCTCGCTCGCCGCGGTAAACACCGAAACTTTTTCGATCAGCGGCGTATCCCCCCCGCGGTTGACCTCCAGCGCCGCTTCCATCCCCTGCGCGTTCGGCACCAATGCCGAAAAACTCGCATCACCCGGGGCCGAACGAATGAGTGCAAACACTTCAGCCGCGTCACCCAACTGCGGCACCCACTTCGGGCTCACAAAGCTGCTCACCTCGATCTCGTCCACCCCCGTCGCGCGTAGCAACTCCACCAGCCGAGCCTTCTGGGTGGTGGGGATCACGCCCTGCTCGTTCTGCAGACCGTCCCTGGGCGAAACATCTGTAATACGAACGTGCTCCGTCATCGTGGAGCATCGTAGCTCAAACCGAGCGCCCATCCCGGTGCGCCACCTTGGTGACGCTCAATGGGGCCGTTCGCGCAAGCAAACCGGCACGCCCTGGCCGCTCCACTCGCTTATTGCCCCTGCTCGCCCATCTTCGCGTTGAGCGCGTCGAGATTTTTCTTGACCGTCTCGTTCTGAGGCGCGATGTCCGCCGCCTGCTTGAGAGACGCCAAGCCTTCGCCGGTGTCGCCGACGGTCAGGTACGCGACCCCGATGTTGTTGTACGCCGCCGCCATCGCCGGATCGAGCTCGCACGCCGCGATGTACTTGCGGATCGCCGAGGCCTGATCGCCCGACTGCTGGAGCCGCACGCCCTCGACGACGAGCGACTCCGCCCGTGCCTGCACCGGGTCCTTCGAAGCCGCCGTGACCGTGGTGATCAGCTCGTACTCGACTTTCGCCGGCGCAGGCTCCGTCGCCGGCTTCGACGCCGCGATCGTGTCCTGAGGCTTCACCTTTTCCGCCGAGAACTTCGACGAGATCAGGCTGACCGCGTCCGACGACAAAACACCGGCGATGAAACACATCACGCCGGTGACAATGACCGCGACAATTTGCGACGCGTGCGAATGCGAGGGTTCGTGTGCCATGCCCACCAATATACCGACGGATGCCCGGAGACCAACCCCGAATTGTAAAGCCCGCGTTTACATCAAGTTCGCGGAACGGTCGGGGCACAGATCACGCCGCCCGGTCGCCGCGCGAGCCGAGGTACATCAGTTCCGCTTCCGACTGGGACAGCACCGTGGTCAGCCGCGTCCCGAGCATCGCCTCGAGATCAAGATCGTGCCCGTCGCGCGAGCGGTCGATCACCGCGACGTCAATCTCCGCCGCCCCGCTCGGCGCGAGCGCCGTGCGGACGACGCGAGCCGCGGCGTCGGCCTGGGCAAGGCCGTTCACGCCCAGGATCACCAGGACCGTCCGGCGCGCGAATGCCCCCTCCGGCAGCCGCGCCGCGAACGCCTTGACCAGGCCGACGCTCTCGGGATCTTCCGCATCGACCGCGAGCACCACGAAATCCGCGTGCTTCGCGGCCTCTCCCGCGGCCTTGAGCCGGTCGCTCGAATACCCGTCGAACAACGCCGCCCGGGGCATCCGCCGCAGATCGATCCGTTGCGTCAGCAGGCCGCGGTCGCACAGCGCCGCAACCGCGAAGGCGCCGATCGCGGGCGAGCCCCGCTCGGAACTGGACGAAGCGTCGATGACAACGGCCGATTCGGGAAGGTTCATGGGCTGTCCTATCTCAATGTTGTTGTTCTCAATGTTCTCGAAGCCGGTTCAGAATCGCTGACAGGTCTGTGAAAGTCGTGAAAAACAAAGGGCCGCGTCGCTCATCGCGGCGCGGCCCTGAAAAGGTCCGTTCGGGTGTCGTGCGTTGCGGTCTAGCTCTGAACCGCCGTGCACACGCTCCCCGCGCCGCGATCGCAGGTGAGATTCACCTGCTGGTCTCGCTGACACGTATGCGTCGTGAGCATGACGGCTTTCACAACGCCCGCGCAGCGATACCCCGCATGAGCGGCGGCAATCAAAATGGCGGGGGCGTTCTTCATGGCAGGAAACATAGACCGGGGAACGACGAAGTCAAGCGGCAGCGCCGCCTCTCAAAGAACCATACGGGACAGACCCAACCGGGTTGCGGGAAATGAAGCCGCCTTCATTACGCCGCCCGGCGACGGCGGCCGAACGCCACCGCGCCGAGACCGAACAGCGACGCCGCGGCCGGGGCCGGGACGCCGATGTAGTTCGGCAGGTGGACTTCGCCGTTCTGCGTGAACGAGCCGACGAAGACCGAGCCGTCGATGCTGGTGGTGTTGGTCAGGTGCGCGAGCGGTGCGAGGACCGCGCCGTTGAAGTTGCGATCGAGCGTGATGCTCGTCGCTTCGTAGAAGTTCCAGATCGCGTTGGCGCGGACCGCCGGGGTCAGCCAGGTGCCGGTGAAGCTGCCGGTGTTGTAGTTGATGCTGGTGCCCGAGACGTTGATCACGAACTTCGTCGCGCCGTTGGTGTTGAGGGAGATCGACTGCACCAGGCCGTTCGAGAAGAGACTGCCCGAGATGTCGAACACCGCCACCCCACCGGGACCCGAGACCGCGTTGAAAGTCGCCGGGGCCGGCTGGCTGGTCGGAAGCGTGACCGAGCTGTTGCTCGCCATCGAGTGCAGGAAGCTCGAAGCGCCGTTGAGTTCGCTGGAAACCGCCGACAACGCCGCGAGGGCCGATCCATTGACCGTCTCGTGACCGCCGCCGTTGAAGTTCACGCCGCCCACGCGCGAACCGGTGCGCAGCAGGTTGCCCGAGTTCAGGTTGATCTGCGAAACATTGATGCTCCCGCCGACGACGAGCGTGTCGGTCGTGAGATACGAGGAAGCCGGCGTGAGCTTGGTGGCAAACGTGCCGCTCCCGCTCAGAATCCCGCCGACATAAGTGCGGCCTTCGACTTCAGACGTAATCGAGTGGTTGCCGAGGACCACCAGGTTGTAATCGGCGATGTACCCCGCGTGCGCGGACGCGGCCACTGCGAGCGCCGCGGCGCTCGCCACCACAAAAGAAGAACGAATCACGACGTGCCTCCCGGTTTTCTGCCGCTGCATGGCGGCAATGACGTGTCACGCGGCCTCCCAGCCGCTCTCTCCAATACGAACAGTACGAAAAGAGGGCTGCGAAATCAACCAGGAAACCCCCCGATAGAGGTTGCCTAAATTGACATCCGTCCATCCGGATACGCGGCTGAAGTTCTTATGGGAAAGTTTGCTGATCAGCAAACTTTTCGGATGCGGTTTTGCAAACGCCCAGCCACGGCTATCAGGTTTGCAGGACGCCCGTTTTGAACGCGCGCGAGTAGTCCCAGCCGGCCGCCATCCGGAGTGCCGTTGCAATTTCCTTGCGCGTCTCGTGCGGCTGGATGATCCGGTCGATCCAGCCGCGCGCGGCGCCGTGGCGGATGTCCTGCTGCTCGTTGTAGCTGTCGCGCACCGCCGCGAGAATCGCCTTGTGCGTTTCCTCGTCGATCTTCTCGCCCTTGCGCTCGCGGCTTTTTTCTTCGATCATCGCGAGCGTGCCGCTGGCTTGCGCGGCGCCCATGACGGCGCACTTGGCGCTGGGCCAGGCGTAGCTTACGAAGGGATCGAACGCGCGGCCGCACATCGCATAGTTGCCCGCGCCGTAGCTGCCTCCCAGGATCACGACGATCTTGGGCGTGACGGTGTTGCTCATGGCGTTGACCATTTTGGCGCCCGCGCGGATGATGCCGTGCTGCTCGCTCTCGCGGCCCACCATGAAGCCCGTCGTGTCGTGGAGAAAGACGATCGGGATCTTCTTCTGATTGCAGTCCATGATGAAGCGGGCGGCCTTGTCGGCGGAATCGTGGTAAATCACGCCGCCGAGCTGCATCCCGCCCGCCGCGGGCTTGGAGACCTGCTTGTGGTTGGCGACGATGCCGCAGGGTTGGCCTTCGACCATCGCGTAGCCGCAGACGATGGACATGCCGTACTCGGCTTTGTATTCGTCGAAACCACCTTTATCCACGACGCATCGGATGATCTGGCGGGTGTCGTACTGCGCTCCGGGTTTGTCGGAGAAGATGGAGTAGACATCGTCGGGCGAGCGGTCAGGGTCGAAGGTCCCCGCTGGCTGCTTCCCAGCGTCTGAGGTCTTCATCGCGGCGGCGTGGTTCTTTTCCATCAGCGCACGGAGGCGCGCGATGCAGGATTCGTCGTCTTTCTCGCGGAAGTCGATCGTGCCCGAGATGCTGGCGTGCATCTTCGCGCCGCCGAGTTCCTCGTCAGTGACGTTCTGTCCGATGGCGGCCTTCACGAGCGCCGGGCCGGCGAGATAGAGGCCGCTGCCCTCGGTCATGAGGAGCGTGTCGCACAGCACGGGGAGATAGCCGCCCCCGGCGACGCAATAGCCCATGATCGCGGCGATCTGCGTGATGCCCTCGGCGCTGATCACGGCGTTGTTGCGGAAGATGCGGCCGAAGTCGTCGGTGTCGGGGAAGACGTCTTCCTGGAGAGGCAGGAACACACCGGCGGAATCGACGAGATAGAGCAGGGGCAGCCGGGCCATCTGGGCGATCATCTGCGCACGGATGATCTTCTTACAGGTCATCGGGAAGAATGCGCCGGCCTTTACGGTCGCGTCGTTGGCGATGATCATGCAGTTCGCGCCGGCGACGGCGCCGACGCCGGTCACGACGCCCGCGGCTGGCGCGCCACCGTGCTCGGCGTACATGCCGTGCGCGGCCCAGATGCCGAACTCGGTGAAGGCCTTGGGATCGTCGAGGAGTTTTTCGATGCGCTCGCGCGCCGCGAGGCGGCCCTTTTCGTGCTGGCGGTCGATGGCCTTGAGTCCGCCGCCCATGCGGATTTCGCGCTCGGTGTGCTGGAACTGCTCATTGAGCGCGCGGAGGGCGTTGATGGAGACCCCCCCGCTTCCACTGGAATTTCCGCCCCCGGCGTGTGCGGGCGAGTGTTGCGGCGCGCTGGTGGTGCTCATGCTGTGGCCCCGTCGATCGTGCGAAGAATCATCGCGCGAAGTCTACAGGAACCCGAACGAAGATCAGCGCCTGAACTGTTATTCACCACTTGGGCGCTGAAAGCGGCGGCGGGCATGTGAAAATACATGGACCCGGCGGGGGAACGGTGCGTATACACCGACGTCATCGATTTTCGCCGCTCGGTCGAGCACAGGACGACCGGCGGCGACGGACGGCCCGGCGCCATGCCGGGACCGGACGGGGAGAAAGTTCAGCGATCAGGAGTGCGCGCGTGACCCGACCGAGAATCGGGCGGTGTTGTTGTGCGCGAGAACGGCATCAGGGACCGGGGATCAGGCACCAGTCAGACAAGAGAGTCGCTCAGGGGCGTTGAGTGAGATGAGTGAGTAGGAGGGTGAGACAGACCCCCGGCGGCCGGGAGTGAGAGGCCCCGGTCGCCGAGGGGCATTCAAGGATTGAACGCGAGACTCCGCGCGCCGGATTCTTGCAAGTTGACGCGGGACGTTTTCTCAAACTCCTTTGTTTGCGTGCGGCAGGAGACGGCCTCGAGTGATTTCCGGTCCTCGGGGCCGTTTCCATTTTTTGCCAATGGCGAATGGGCGCGGGTGGTGACGGCCGGCGAGGGCGCCGGCCGCTACAGCTATTCGAAGGAACCGCCCGAGACCGGCGCATCGTCATTGAGCGTGCGCGTGCGGTTCGGGAGCCAGATCTCGTGCTCGTCCTGGCCGTCGTTCACTCGGCGGAGCACGAGGTAGAGCATGGTCGAGGCGGAGAAAAAGTAGCTGGCGGCGTAGGCGGGGATGAGCAAGAGAGCCGCGGACGTCCAGACGTGCACCGACTTGGCGGCGAAAGGCGCTTCGATCGCGGTGTGCTGGCGGAGCGACTCCGCGTGGTGCGCGGGGAGCCAGGACATCGCGAGGTTGATGGTCGCGTCCACCGCGAGGTGGACAATCCAGCCGGCGACAAGCACCACGATCAGGCCTTGCGCCAGCAGCACGATGGCATAGATGAGCATCCGACCGGGACGGCCCAGCACGTAAGCGAAGGCGCGCTGGATGGCGTCGGCGGCGTCGCATCCGTCGCAGGCGATCGCGGGAACCAGCAGCACCTTGGCAAAGAAAAACGCGACGCCGAGGATCGCGGCGACCAGGCCGAGAGGGAACAAGAGCCCGAAGAGGAGCGCGGTCGCCACATTCAGGCCCGGGATTCGGAGCAGCAGCCAACCCAGGAAGGCGATGAGCACGCCCAGGACGAAGATGATGGCCGGCGGGATGAGATAGGCACCGAGGATCGAACGCCAGCGCACGAGCGCGAAGCCGATGGCGGACTGGGGCGAGCCGTCGAGGTGGGGCCCGACTTCGAGCGCGACGGATCGCGAGATCGCAGCGCCGAGGATGGCGATGAAGGGCAGGAGCAACAGGACGTAACCGGCGAAGGTCCACGGGGCGCGGATCGCCATTTCAATCGGAACGTCGACGAATGCGATCACGAGCGACGAAAGACCCGCTGAAATGTTGAAAAAAGAGAGCTCGACCGCGGCACGGTCCCACCCGGATTCGATGGCGCGCCAGAGTTCGTTGGGGACGAGGGCGGCGCGCTCGCCGAGCGCGGAGGAGAAGGCGGACGTGATGCCGTCGATGAAAAGGATGATGAGGTAGGCGATGACGAGACGGGAGGGGCGGAGCGCGAGGATGGCGGAGCGGAGCAGGCGGGGCCACGAGAGGCCGGCGGTGAGCTCGGCGAGTGTGACGGGGCCGTAGGGCAAGCGGACCGGCGTCGAAGAAGACTCCGTTCGCGAAGGTTCAGCCATTACGCGTTCCCTTGTTCACTCCCCCGTTGCTGCTGTTCCCAACGAGCGCTCGGGCCACGGCTTCGAGAATCGCCTCGGGTTCGGCCATGCGGCCCGCGCCGCTGGTGCGGCACGCCTGCCAGCCTTCCTCGGGGCCCACGAACTGGTAGCCGTCGGCCTGCAGTTGCGTCACGTTGCGACGGGTGGCGGGCTGGTTCCACATGGTCTCGTTCATCGAGGAGGCCAGGAGGACCGGCGTCCGGGAGCGGTCGATGGCGCTCAGGATGAGCGTGACGACGTCATCGGTCAAGCCGTGGGCGAGCTTGGCGAGGCAGTCCATCGTGCATGGGGCGACGACGGCCAGATGCGCGGCGCGAGCG
>DASZQL010000080.1:0-8320 GCA_035549675.1 Phycisphaerales bacterium
CACGGTGCCTTCGTAGTTCTCGAAGGGACCTTCCTTGATGACCACCGCCTCGCCCTTCTCGAAGACCGTCTTGACGTTCGGCAGCTCTTCCGGCTTGCGCGAGTCGAGGAGCATCTTCTGCACCTCGTGCGTCGCGAGCGCGGTCGGGCGGCCGGTCGCGCCGACGAAATCGCCCACGCCCGTCGTTTCCTTGATGAGGAAGAAGACGTCCTGGGGGATGCGGCCGTCGGGCTCGAGCTTCATCTCGACGAAGACGTAGCCCGGGTAGAGCTTCGTTTCGGTGATCTTCTGCTTCCCGCCCTTCATCGTCTTGGTCTTCTCGGTCGGCACGAGAATGCGGTTGACCAGGTGGACGAGGCCCTCGATCTGGATCTTGCGGAGGAGCGTCTCGCGGACGGAGCTCTCCTTGTTGGAAGCGACGCGCAAGACGAACCAGTTCATGCCCGGCGTGACGAGCAGCTCTTCGGAGGCGATCGTATCGGAGCGCTCATTGAGTCGGCCGTCGAGCGCTGCGCCGGCGGACGAGGAAGAAGCGTGCTCATTGGTGGCTTCGGACATGATTGGGCCTCCGTCGCCGCTCGCAGGCGCGGCGCTCGAGAAAGAATGCGGTATTGGGGTGATCCGCCGCGCGTTCGGCGCCGCCTGAGAGCGCGCCGAATCGCCGAAAAGGATCGGACTCACCCGGTGATCTGCAGAACCTTGATCCAGTGGAAGAACCGCGAGAACGCGAGATCCACCACCAGCAGCGCGATGACGAGCAGCAGGCTGATGCCCATCACGACCCACGTCGAGCCCATGATCTCGCGGGGCGTGGACCAGTTGACCTTCTTCATCTCGCCCTCGGCGGAGATCAGGAACTCCGACGTCCGGGGCTTGTGGTAGACGAGCCAGTACACCAGGATCGCGCCCGCGATGATGATGACCGCGGCCACCGAAAACTGGATGTACTGCGGGTCGAGGGCGTAGGTTCCGTCCTGGCGCTTGGTGCCGAACGTGACCCCGGTGAGCTGCAGATTGGCCCAGAGCGCCAGCGACGCGACCATGGCGCCCGCGCCGAGCGCGGTCATCATCCTGGTCCAGTACCCCTGATCGGGCTTGTAGATGCCGAAGTCCATGCGGTCGGTCCTTGGTGGCGCGCCCTGGCGCCGGTCGTGGAAAGAAGCGGTCCGAAGCACGCCGGGAGGGAATCGAACCCGCAACCTGCGGATTTGGAATCCGCTGCTCTGCCAATTGAGCTACCGGCGTAGGAACAAGGCACTGGGCACCGGGCATCAGGCACTGGATCAGAACCGGCGTCCGATCGTCCAATGCCCACTGCCCGATGCCCAGTGCCGGTGATTACTTCCGCTTGATCTTATGCTTCGTGTGCCGGCGCAGGCGGGGGGAATACTTCATAAACCCCTCCTTCAGCTTTTCCGCCATGCCGCCCTTGACGTTGATGCTGGTGCGGTAGTTGAGATCGCCGGATTCGGCGCATTGAAGCCACACGTATTCCCGGGCATCGCTTTTCTTCTTAGCCATTGATCAGTCTCCAGCGAAGCGCGGGGCTTACTTGTCGAGAATCTCGGTGACGACGCCGGAGCCGACCGTTCGGCCGCCTTCACGGACGGCGAAGCGGAGACCGGTTTCCATGGCGATGGGCTTCTCGCCGAGGTCGATTTCCATCTGGACGTTGTCGCCCGGCATGCACATCTCGGCGCCGCCGAGGAGCTTGCAGGAGCCGGTCACGTCGGTCGTACGGAAATAGAACTGCGGCTTGTAGCCGTTGAAGAACGGGGTGTGCCGGCCGCCCTCTTCCTTGGTGAGGACGTAGACCTCGCCCTTGAACTTCGCGTGCGGCTTGATCGAACCGGGCTTGCAGATGACCTGGCCGCGCTCGATGTCTTCCTTTTCGATGCCGCGGAGGAGGACGCCGACGTTGTCGCCGGCCTCGCCGGATTCGAGGGTCTTCTGGAACATTTCGACGCCGGTGATCGTGGAGGTCTTGTTCTGGGTGGCGAGACCGACGATCTCGACGCCGTCACCGACCTTCACGATGCCGCGCTCGATACGGCCCGTCGCGACGGTGCCGCGGCCCTTGATCGAGAAGACGTCTTCGACCGACATGAGGAACGCCTTGTCCTTCTCGCGGGTCGGAAGGGGGATGAAGTCGTCGAGGGCCTTGACCAGCGCGTCGATGCACTCGTTGGCCTTGGCGTCGCTGGGGTTCTCGACGGCGGGCTTGGACGAGCCGCGGATGATCGGAGTCTTGTCGCCCGGGAACTTGTACTTATTGAGGAGTTCGCGGATTTCGAGCTCGACCAGCTCGAGAAGCTCGGGATCGTCGACGAGATCGATCTTGTTGAGGAAGACGACGATGTGGGGCACGCCGACCTGGCGAGCGAGCAGCACGTGCTCGCGGGTCTGCGGCATGGGGCCGTCCGCGGCGGAGACGACGAGGATCGCTCCGTCCATCTGCGCGGCGCCCGTGATCATGTTCTTGACGAAGTCGGCGTGGCCGGGGCAGTCGACGTGGGCGTAGTGGCGGGTGTCCGACTCGTACTCGGTGTGCGACGCCGCGATGGTCACGGTCTTGGTGGCGTCACGGACCGTGCCGCCCTTGGTGATTTCGGCGTAGCTCTTGGCCTTGGTGCCGTACTTGGCGGCGGAGCGGGCCGCGAGCGCCGCGGTCAAGGTCGATTTGCCGTGGTCGATGTGTCCGATCGTGCCGACGTTGACGTGCGGCTTTGTCCTCTGAAAGGTGTCCTTGGCCATTGTCGAAGAACCTCCGCCGACGAAACTCGCCGGACTGAACAGGCGTGCCGAACCTCTCGGCACGCGGGTTAGACCCACCTCCAGCCCCGCCTTGACGCGGGACAGGGGGAAGGAAGATATCACGATCCGGCCCCGGCGACCACCACGCCCGAGGCCGGTTCAAACGAATAGACCAGCGTCCCGGCTCCGCCGCAGTATCGCGGCCGGGCCGAACCGACAGTCAAAGCCACCAGAGGGGATTGAACCCTCGACCTCACCCTTACCAAGGGTGTGCTCTACCACTGAGCTACGGTGGCAAAACCCCCGCCGATCATCGACCGGCAGGGTAAGCAATTTAGTCAGCTTGTCTCCGAACGGCAAGCGCCACCATAATTTCCCAGTCCGCGCGGAGCACCTTCCATCATCCAAACATCCATTCACGCGGCTCTGAGCGTGTCCCGCGTGACGATGACGCCACCTCTCGGGACACGGCGAAGCGCTATGCCCCGGCACCTTCAGTTTCGGACGACGCACGCTCAGTGCCGCGACCGCCATACAGAGAGCGACACCCCTCGGATCCTCGCACCGGGGTAGCGGCACACCGCTTCGCGTTCGATCTCGCACCGCGCGGCGCGCCGTGCATCGAACGAGTTGCGCGCGATGACGCCGCCGCAGATCGGAACTTCGCGGCGGTTGCCGCGGTGGTCGCGGATGCGCGCGGTCCCGTGGTATTCCCAGCGCGAGCCGCACGCCTGCACGACAGGCGGCGGGCACGACGCCACGGGCCGGCCGATCTGCACGGAAACAGCAACTCCCCCGCCGCGCACGGGCGTGCGGCTCTGGGCGCCGATCGTGACGCCGAAGGCCGGCGCGCCGAGCGCGGTAGTGGAAGTGGCGGCAACCGTCGCGAGCGCCGCGCTTGCTACCGCAATCGCGAATGAGCCGCGCCGCGTCAACGAAAACTTCCTGCCGAACATGTTGTGATCCTCCAAAGTCGTTCCCACGAGCCTTTCCCGGACCGGGCCAGCCCCGATCCTTTCGTGGGGGCGATACCAACCCCGTTTTTCAGGGCATCGCACGAGCGAGTGGCGTTTTTCAGCGCGTGAACGCGGTTGCACAACGCGACCGGAAACCGCACACGGCGCGTGTAAACCCCACCACCCGAACGCCGGTACACCCTTGCGGCGAGGGAGACTTCTCTCGCCAGGAGCGGACCACCATGAAGACCCGGAGCGAACAGCACTCCGCGTCCGATCGCCGGCTACGAAGCGTCGAACAGCTCGCGCCGAGGCACAGCGCCTCCATCCGGCTCGCCAATCAGTGGCTCGATTCGCACCGCACGACGCAGGAAGAGCTCGCGCTACTCATGGGCGTCGAGCGCTCGGCGCTGAACCGGTATCTCAACGAGCACCCGGACTACCGCCCCGCCGCGACGCGCCCCCAGATGATGAAGATCCTCGAGGGCATCGAGCGCGTGTGCTCATCGCACTATGACATCGTCGAAATCGAGCCCACGCCGCCGAAGCGCGCGCCGGGTTGGGAAGACGAGGCGCTCTACCAGTTCCATCTCAAACTCAACCACGAGCTGCGCCGAAAGGTCGAGCCGGAGGCGATGGGTTCATCCGCCGCGGTCATCGTGAGCATGGCGGTCCATGGCCCCATGAAGTTCCGCTCGCGGATGTGCGCGAACGCCTGCGTCACGATCGCTTCGTCGCTCGAAAAAGTCGCCGCGGAAGCCGTTACGGAGCGCTCGCTCCGCGAGTGCGCCGAGTGGCTCCTGCGCCTCGAACGCGCCGGGCTTGACGCGATCGCCTCCTGCGAGAACGCCCTCGTTCGCGACCGCATTATCAACGCGACAGGCTGCGGCATTGGTCACGCCGGCGCCATCCTCGACGACGACAAGCTCATTGATGCCGGCGCGACGCGACTCATCGAGTCCTCCTGCCGCTCACAGGAGGAAGATGACGGCTTCTGGACCGACACGCTCGGTTTCATCGAGCGACTCTTCACCGTGAGCTCGCCCAGCGCGGATCGCTGGTCGAAGGCTGTCGCTGACGCCTGCCGCGCTCACCCGTCGCCCAGCCTGTGGTTCACGCTCCGTACCCGCTCGCTGCCAATGACCTGGTCGCACTGGCGACGGGCCGCCCCCGAACTGCTCTCGATGCGCTCCCCGTTCGAACGAAAGGACGCCTGAACATGAACAAGCCCTTCTCGATCACACTTGTCGCGGGGATCGTTGGACTCGCCTCTTCTCTGAGTGGCACGCGGTGCCACGATTATTCCGCTTTGGGAATAGTCGTGCCGACGCCAAGTGACAGCGTGATCCGAGACACGAATATCCGTCAGAGCACGGATAGCCCTGGCGCCCTCGAATCGCTGTGTTGGCGCAGGACGGGCTCGATGCCCGAAACCGCGATCGCGGGGAACAAGGACTCGAAGAAGCCCTCGCCGCCACCCCCGCCGCCCAAGAAGAACTGAGCGGCCTATCCAGGCTTGTGCCGCGCCTGGTGGACGACCACCTCGACATCCTCGACCGTCGCCACGCCGCCCTCCATCATTTCGCGCAGGTGCGGCGTGAACTCCTCGATCTTCTCCCTCGTCTCGATGATCTCGATCACGATCGGCAAGTCCTCCGACAGCCGCATGATCTTCGCCGTGTGAATCCGGCTCCCGGCACCGAAGCCCATCGGCCCTCGCAGCACCGTCGCCCCCGCGATGTGCAGCTCGCGCGCCTTCATCACAATCGCCTCGTACAGCGGCCGTCCCCTCCACTTGTCGCTCTCGCCGATGTAGATCGACAGGCGGCACGCCCGTTCCGGCAACGGCGTGTGCTGGTTTGGTGACCCATCGCTCATGGCACGCTCCCTCCCATCCCCGCAGTTCCGTACACCCTCGTCACCACCGCTGAGCCCATCCACACCGCCGCGAGTCCCGCGGCGTTGCTCAGCACGACGTTCAAGACCGCGTACATCCACTCGCCATCACCGATCAGCGACATCGTCTCACGCCCGAAACTCGAAAACGTCGTGTACCCTCCCAGCACGCCGATCAGCACAAAGAGCTTCACCTCCTCACGCACCAGCAACGGCCCCGTGAAGAGCGTCGCCAGCGCCCCGATGGCCAGGCACCCGCTGACGTTGACAACGAGCGTTCCGACCGGGAACGAAGGCCCCCACCACTGCTGCACCGCCCCGCCGAGCGCGTACCGCAACATCCCACCGAGCCCGGCACCCACAAACACAATGAGGAGATTGACCATCCGGCGGCTCCCCGCCCGGCATCGTCGAAAGCGATGCGGGCGTCATGGGTAGGAGTCATCGGGCGTCGCGCGGCTGAAAGTGGAACGATGGTGCGCGGGCCGTTTCCTGGGCGGACTCCATCGCCGGACCTTCCATCTTAGATCCCTTCCAAGCCGGATTCGACCAATCGATTGTCCACGCCGCCACAACGCCAGAATTCGGCCCGCGCAGATCGTGCGCAGTTGGCGACGTCTAACCTCAAGGCCGTTCAAAACCGGGTGCTGCGGCATGAGGGTTCGATGAAGCCCAGTGGCCCTCGAGCCCGCAACGCCCGATAGTTACCTTGATTTTCTGGACTCTCCTACCTTTCGGCGGGACAATAGTGGCGCAGCAACGCGGGTACCCGGCGGGATGCCTCCGTACTATTCCCCCGGTGCGTCGGCCCGCTCGCCGACCCCATGCCCCTCCGCCTGACCGGAGCCTCTCGAATGGCGAGCACCACGATCCCCAACGAGCGCCTCGAGCACGATTTCGTCATCCAGAGCGGGTTCGGCCGCGCTTCATCCGTCGGCGATGCAACCCTCATTCTCGATCGTCCGGCCGGGATGGACGAATGGCTCTTGAAGTTCGAAGGGATTTACCGCGATGCCGCGGGAGATCACGGGAAGATCCCGTGGGCGCACAAGCGTCCCTGCCCGTCACTCGTTTCGTGGCTCAACGCCGAGGGCCCCAAGTACATCCGTCCCGGCGCGCGCGCCGCGGTCGTCGGCTGCGGGCTCGGCGAAGATGCCTGCCTCCTCGCCGAGCGCGGCTACGAGGTCACCGCCTTCGACTGCTGCCCCAGCGCCATCGAGCATGCCCGCAAGCTCCATCCCGAATACTGCGGCATGTTCGTCGAAGCGGACCTGCTCCGTCTCCCCGCCAAGCTCGTGCACCGTTTCGACTTGGTCGTCGAGGTTCACACGCTGCAGGCGCTCCCGCCGCACAATCGCCACGCGCTCGCGAGCGGCATGTCGCGCCTCCTCTCGCCCCGCGGCGTGCTGGTCGCCATCGCCCGAGGGCGTGACGACTCCATCCCGGTCGATTCTCTGCAAGGCCCGCCCTTCCCGTTCACCGCGAAGGAACTGACGGACCTCATGGCGTCGTGCGGCCTTGCCCCGGTGCGCCCGGTCGATGACTTCACGGACGACAACTCGCCCCCGGTCCGCCGATTGCGCGGGGCGTTCCAGAAGTCTGCCTGATCACGATCAGCCGGGCGTCCCCAATTCCTATTGCAACCCCGATGAGATCCTTTCCGAATCATCACAGGGGAGCCGCATACAATGCGGGCGTGGTGTATATAATCGGATTCTGTTTGGTGCCACGGCTCGCACCGGAACTCCTGGAGAACGAGATGATCCCAGCGAACGACGCGATCTCTTCGACGCCGACAAACTCCTTTGGGACGCGCCGGAGAGGCATGTCCCGGGGCTTCACGCTCGTCGAGCTCATGGTTGTGATCGGGATCATCGCGGTACTGGTGGGCTTGCTGCTCCCGGCGCTCGGCGCCGCCCGGATGAAGGCGCGCAGCGCCACGACCGAGACCGTCATGACATCGGTCAGCAACGCGATCGCGCAGTTCCGGACCGACAACCGCCGTCTCCCCGGCTACCTCTCCGTCGTGGAGATGGCCGACCCGAACAACACTGTCGGATTCACGGAAAACGAAAACGTCCTGCTCGAACTCTCGGGCGGCCTGCTCCCCGCCGGCACCGACGCGACCGATCCTCAGCGTGTCGAAGTCAGCGTGGGCGCGGGGACCAACATGCGCACGTTCCAGGTCGATACGGTCGCGATGATCGCGGGCCAGGACGTCAGCGGCAAGGCCTCCAAAGGCGGCAACTACCTCTCCGTCTCCAACGCCTACATCCAGCGCGTGGCCAAGGACTCGGACCAGGTCACGCCCAACATCACCGACACCGACGAAAAGAAGCAGATCCCGGAAATCGTCGACGCCTTCGGCAAGCCCATCCTCATCTGGATGAAAAACGAGACGGCCGGCGCCGACTGGCAGTTCGCCAAGATCGATTCCGAGGACACGACCACCCGTCGCGGCGGGTTCACGGACGGCAACGCCGGCGCGCTCTTTTACTGGCAGACCAATGCCGGCTACCTGAACGCGCAGAAGAACACCAACACCAGCATTTTCGGCGGCGCGAACCCCGCGGCGAAGCGGCTCCAGTCCATGGAGGCCCTGCTCGGTGCGCCCGCGTTCCCGGTCGCCGGCATCGGCGCCGACCCGTACCCGGGCACGCCGGTCGGTGATTATCTCCTCCACTCCGCTGGGCCGGATGGGGAGTATTTCATGA
>DASZQL010000081.1:0-8183 GCA_035549675.1 Phycisphaerales bacterium
TCCACCGCCTCCGCCGCGACCCGCTCACCAACGAGCTCTACATCACCGATGTTCCCGCGCTCCTGATGAACGACGGCAAGCGCGTCGAGGTCATCAGCGCCGTCCCGCCCGAGGATGTGCTCTCCGTCAACACTCCCGCCCAGCTCGCCGAAGTCGAGCGCATCTTGGTCAAACGTCAGGGCGGGCACGCCGCGGCAGGGATGCCGCGCGAACTCGGAAAGGCCGGCGCCGCATGAGCGAACCCCGCAACAACCACAACTTCGGCGAGCTCAAGGTCTTCGCCGGCCGCCACTCCATCGAGCTCGCCACCCGCGTCTGCGAGCACCTCGGCATGCCGCTGGGCGTCGCCCGCACCGAGGAGTTCCCCGACGGCGAGCTCATCGTCCACATCGAAGAGGACGTCCGAGGCCGCGATTGCTTCGTCGTCCTCTCCACCTCCAAGCCCGTCAATGAGAACCTCGTCGAGCTCCTGATCTTCGCCGACTCCATGCGCCGCTCCAGCGCCAAGCGCATGACCGCCGTCATCCCGTACTTCGGCTACGGCCGCCAGGACCGCAAGGAACGCGGCCGAACCCCCATCACCGCCAAGCTCGTCGCCAACCTCATCACGGAGGCCGGCTACAACCGCGTCCTCGCCCTCGACCTCCACGCCGCGCAGATCCAGGGATTCTTCGACCTCCCCGTCGATCACCTCGCCGCCGCCCCCGTCTTCGAGGAGTACCTCAAGAAGATCCGCCCCCAGCTCGGCGAGCTCGTGGTTGTCAGCCCCGATGTCGGCAACGTCAAGGTCGCCAACATGTACGCCGACATGCTCGGCGCGCCCCTCGCCATCGTCGATAAGCGGCGCACCAGCGGCACCGAGGTCGTGATCGGCAACATCATCGGTGACGTCAAAGGCCGCACGGTGCTCATGGTGGACGACATGATCTCCACTGGCGGGACCGTCTGCGAGGCCGCGAAGCTTCTGATGCAGCACGGCGCCAAGGATTGCCTCGTCGTCGCGACCCACGCGGTGATGGCCGGCAAGTGCGCCGAGCGACTCAAGAACGCCCCTATCAGCAAGATCATCGTCACCAACACCATCCCCGCCGACGGCCGCCTGGACCCCATCAAGGACCGCGTCGTCACCCTCTGCGTCGGCAAGCTCCTCGCCGACGCCATCCACCACATCCACCACAACATGTCCGTCAGCGCCTTGCTCAAAAAGTGGGGCGAATCAAAGAGATGAATCGTTCATTCACCCACGCCATGCGCCCGTCAGTCGTGTCCTCTTCTTGTTGTCCGAAATCCGAAATCCGAAATCCGAAATCCGAAATCTGAAATCTGAAATCTGAAATCTGAAATCTGAAATTTCAAGTCTGAAATCTGAAATCAAACCTCAAGCCTTAAGTCTTCTCGGAGATCCAAACATGCGCGTCGCTCACAACCTCAACGTCAAGTCCCGCGATCGGATGGGAACCCGCTACGCCAAGCGCGAGCGCGCCGCCGGCCGCCTCCCCGCCGTCGTCTACGGCCACGGCAAGCAGCCCGTCCATATCACACTCGACTCCAAGGAAACCCTCACCTACCTCTTCGGCGGTGAGAAGGTCTTCAGCGTCTCGCTCGCCGGCGAATCCGAGGCCCAGACCGTCATCGTCAAGGACGTGCAGTTCGATTACCTGGGCAACAACCCCGTCCACCTCGACCTCGCCCGCGTCGCCCTCGACGAAAAGATCGAAGCGCACGTGCACGTCAAGCTGGTCGGCGAGGCGATCGGTCTCAAGAAGGCCGGCGCGATCCTCACCCACCCGCGCACCAGCATCACCGTGCGGTGCACCGTGCTCGCCCTGCCCGACCATCTCGACGTGGACATCAGCCAGCTCGACATGGACCAGGCCGTGCACGCGCGCGACGTGAAGCTCCCCGAGGGCATCGAGCTCGCCGACGATGAGGACGCCATCATCGCCGCGATCAGCGAGGCGAAGCAGGAAGAGGAGCCCACCGCCGAGGCCGCCGCCGTCGCCGCCGAAGGCGCGCAGCCCGAGGTCATCACCGCCAAGAAGGAAGAAGGCAAGGAAGGCGAAGCCGCGAAGGGCGCCGCGCCGGCCAAGGGTGCCGCTCCCGCCAAGGGCGCGGCTCCCGCCGGCGACAAGGGCGGCAAGAAAGGCTAAGAGGTGTGAAGCTGATCGTCGGTCTCGGCAATCCCGGCCCCAACTACGAAAAGACGCGCCACAACGCGGGCTTCATGGCGATCGACCGCCTCGCGTCGCGCCATGCGCCCAGCGCTCCGGCACGCTCCCGCTTCAACTCCCTCACCTTCGAGTCCCGCCTCGACACCGCCGAGGGCCAGGAATCCTGCCTGTTCATGAAGCCCATGACCTACATGAACCGCTCGGGCCTCGCCGTCGCCGACGCCGTTCGCTTCTTCAAGGTCAATCCCACCACCGACCTCTTCGTCATCGTCGACGACCTCTACATCCCCTGCGGCTCCATCCGCATCCGCGGCGACGGCGGCTCCGGCGGGCACAACGGCCTCGCCGACATCGAGCGCTCCCTCGGCACCGCCAACTACGCGCGCTGCCGCGTCGGCATCGACCAGCCGACGTTCGCCGCCGGCGCCGACTATGTCCTCGAACGCTTTACCGAGGTGCAGTGGGCCCAGGTCGATCCCGCGATCACTCGTGCCGCGGACGCGGCGGAGGTGTGGGCGACCAAGGGCCTCAACGCCGCGATGAACAAGTTCAACGCGCCGGACGCGCCGCCGAAACCGAAGCGGGAGAAACCTCCCGCGCCACCGGATCCGGGTAGCGCCGGCAGTGGCGGGGCGCCCGCCGGGAGCGGGTAGGGATTTGGGCCGCGTATGCGGATGAACGGATGGATGAGTACAGAAAAGTTTGCTGAATAGAAAACTCCGCCTTCCCGCCGCACAGGAAAACAGACGGCGCGGCGAGAACGGCGGGCGGATCGAAAAAGATAAGAACCCGACCAAACGAACGAACCAGACGACCTAGAATCGAAACCGAAAGGCGACCAAGACCATGAGCGAATCCAAGGGACGCAAGTACAACTACGAGGCGATGTTCCTCATCACCCAGGCCAACTCCGTCGACCTCGGCGGCGTGGTGGACCACATCCGCGAGATCTTCCGCCGCGCGCACGCGGAACTGATCGCGATGAAGAAGTGGGACGAGCGACGCCTCGCGTACGAGATCGACAAGCAGAAGCGAGGCCTCTATATCCTCGCGTATTTCTCCTGCGACCCGGTCAACATCGCGAACATGGAGCGCGACTGCAACCTGTCTGAGAAGATCCTCCGGGCGCTCATCCTCCGCGCCGATCACCTGACGGTCGAGGAGATGCAGGCCGCGGAAGGGCAGCGCGAGCTCGAGACCGAGGCGCAGCTCCGCAAGGCCCGCGCGCTCGAGACACCCGCGGCTCCGGCGGCCGAAGCGCGGCCGGCGGAAGTCGAGACCCCCGCGTAAGACGGAGCATTCACCCCAGAGACGCAGAGAGCGCAGAGTTCGGAAGAGACAGAGACTCTTTGAATCAAAGTCTCGGAGGCGCTGATCATGGCCCGTGGATTCAACAAAGTGATGCTGATGGGGAACCTCACGCGCGATGTCGAGGTGCGTCATCTGCCCAGTGGCAACCAGTCGGTCGCGGCGTTCGGCCTCGCGGTCAACCGCCAGTTCCGCACGGCGGAGGGCGAGAACCGCGAGGAGGTCACCTTCGTCGACTGCGAGGCGTGGGGCAAGACCGGCGAGACGCTCAGCAAGTTCCTCAAGAAGGGCCGCCCCGTCTTCATCGAGGGCCGGCTCAAGCTCGACCAGTGGCAGGACAAGGAAGGCCAGAACCGCTCGAAGATGAAAGTAGTTGTCGAAGACTTCCGCTTCATCGACGCGCGCGAAGGCGGGGGGGGCGGGGGCGGCGGCGGTTCGGGCGAAGGCGCTCCCGCACGGAGCGGCGCGAGCCGAGGCGGCGCGGGTGGCGGCGGCGGGGGCGCGAACTACGAACCGGTTGGAGAAGAGGACATTCCGTTCTGACATCCTCCTGCGCCGGCACTTCGTGCCGGGCGCATCTCAAGCAAACGCTGGGGCCGGGTGTTCCGGCTCCTGAACTTTCGGAAGACAGAAAGGACAGCGGATCATGGCGAAGTCGTTTCAACTGCTCTTGACGGAATCGGTTGACGGTCTCGGGATCGTCGGTGACGTGGTGACGGTGCGGTCGGGATATGCGCGGAACTACCTGCTGCCGCGCGAGCTGGCGACGGAGCCGAGCGAGGAGCGGGTCAAGGCGCTGGCGGGGCGGCGTGAAGAGGCGCAGCGCGAGATGGCCAAACGCCGCTCCGACCGCGAGACGATGGTCGAGAAGCTCGAGGGCTTCGAGATCACGCTCATCCGCGCGTGCAACGACCTGGGCCATCTGTACGGGTCGGTCACGCAGCAGGACATCGCGCAGGCGCTCAACGAGCAGCACTTCGCGGTCAAGCCGCGCGACGTGCGCCTGAACCAGACGATCAAGCGGGTGGGCCACTACGAGGTGCACATCCGACCCGAGTCGGACCTCGAAGCGACCGTCAAGCTCGCCGTGAACGCGGACCGCCCGCTCGACCTGGACAAGATCGAGCAGCCGGCGGCGAAGCCGATGCCGGAACCGGAAGCCGCTCCCGAGGGCGAGGCTCCGGCGGGCGAAGAGGGCGAAGCGAAGCCCAAGGGCAAGAAGAAGGCGAAGGGCGACGCAGAAGACGCCCACGACGAGAAGCCCGCGAAGAAGGGCGACGGCGGCGAGAAGGGCGAGAAGAAGAAGTCGAAGAAGGAGTGAGCTCGCCCGAGCCACCGGCATCGCGTTGAAAGGATTGTGAAACAAACCCCCGGTGACGAGCCGGGGTTTTTCGTTGGAAAATCGGTGATGCGAAAACACCGGCCGGCCCAGGACAGGCCGGTCGGTGCCACAGAAAAAGGAGGAGGCGGTTGTCGCGAGGCGTGAAGCGAACGATCGCATCACGTTGATTCGCGTGTGGGTGATATCGCGCGCGTCGTGGGCATGATTCGCGCGTGGGAATCAAAGGCGGCGGGTCAGTGGGTCGCCTCGCGCCGACGGCGGCGGAGCGCGAGCGGGAGGGCGCAGGTCAATAACGCCGTGGCGCCGGGGGTGGGGACGAGCGAGACGGAGGTGTTGAGGTCCCAGGTCGCGGTCTGGGTGGATTCGTCGTAGTGGAAGACGAGGTTGGTGAGGGAGACTTGCTCGTTGCCGGGGAGTTGCATCCCGCCGCCGTAGCCGATGTTGACCACGGCGCTCGCGGAGTGCATCTCGGGCGCGCCGTTGTTGTCGAGATCGGCGATGTACTGGCGGGTGGTGGTGCCGCGGATCGTGTTGGGGTTGAGCTGAGAGATGTTGTCGATGCCGTTGAGCGCCTGGAAGAAGGAACCGGCGGGGACGGTGGGGACTTGGCCGTTGTAGTTGAAGGTGAGGGCGAGATTGTTGCCGCCGATGTTGGTGGCGGTCTGGTTGACGTGCATGACCTGACCGGTGTCGAAGGTGGTGGTGACGTCGCGGCTGAAGTTGCCGCCGGTGATCTGGGCGAGATTGACGGCGCCGGGCTGCTCCTGGGCGGCGAACCAGCAGAAGAGGGTGATGTGGATGAAGCTCCAGTTGAGCGAAGGGCCGAGATCGGGCGGGATGTTGTCGGCGCTGGCGTGGATCTGGCCGGTGGCGGTGTTGCCGAAACCGCTGAATGTGGAGTTGAGGGGGATGCCGTTGATACTCCCGCCGAGGGGGCCCGAGCCGTGGATGATCGCGGCGTGCGCGGCGGGGCTGAATGTCGCAACGAGCGCGAGACCCGCGGCGGCGAGAGTTGCCCGGGTGGCGGTGGTGCGGGACGGGGACGACGAGGAACGAACAGAAGAACGAATCATGATGTGCTCCAAACAATCGGAACGTACGCGCCGCGAGCAACGCGCTCGGGCTTCGGCTGGAAGGAGCGACCGGGTCTTTGCGATGTCACGAGATGATTAAGAAACCGCGAGAAATCGAGTGGTTTTGGCGGTATCGCTTCGTCGTATATGACGACGCGCTCGAGCGATCGAGAAGTTCGTTGATGGACCGGGAGCGCGGGCCCTGGGCGGGCCTTGAACGAATGATCACGCAGCGGGGATACGGGGAGAGCGAGAAGACGCGCGGAAACGGGCGGTTCGTGACAACATCGGTGAAGACGTAGAAGAGCGTTTGTGGCGGGTGGAGGGCGTGGCAAAGAATTCCCGCGTCCCTCCGGGACGCCATTCTTATGGTGACGGAAACCAGGGGTCTGCGGTCGCCATTGGCGACCTTCGACCCCTGGCAACAACCCTGCGGCCCTTCGGGCCGGAAAAACAATGCGTGGAGCATGCAGCGCTCAGCGCTCAGCGCTTAGCACTCAGCACTCAGCACTCAGCACTCAGCACTCGGCACTCGGCACTCGGCACTCGGTACCCGGCGCCCGGCACTCAGCGCTCGGCACCCAGCACCCGGCGCTCGGCACTGAACACTGCAGAGAGCGCAGAGCAGAGAGCACGAAGCGTGGAGCAATACGGAGCACGGAGCACTGCGAAGCACGAATCGCGGAGCGCGGAGTGAAGAGCGTGGAACGCGGAGCAAAGGTTTGCCGAAACAAAATGAAAAGACGCCGCGGGGGCAGAGTCCCGCGGCGTCTCGTGATGGAAAGAGGATTCCGAGTGTGCTGGCCGAGTCGCTCGGAGCGGAGCGAGTCGAGTCGTTTGTGAGGCGGGCGAAGGGAGGGTTTAGGTGCCGGCCTCCGTCGGACTCTCTCGGAATGAGCCTCTCACTCCTCCGTGTGTTACGGGCAGGCGTGGCCCCAGTTCTGAATGATGACGGCGACGTCTTCGAGGCCGACGTGGCCGTTGCCGGAGGGGTCGCCCTCGGCGCAACCGATCACGTCGGAGTTCCAGTTCTGGATGATGACGGCGATGTCGCCGATGCCGACAGGAGAGACGCCGTCGGTGTCGCCCGGGCAGATCGGGGCCGGGGTGATGGTCAGGACGCCGCTGCCGGTCGACGTGGAGAATCCGCCGACACGGATCTTGATGGTGTGGTTGACGGTCACGTTGACGACGACCCGTGAGGCGTGGTCGAAGCAGGCATCGTCGTCGCAGGCGATGGGGTTCTCGGCGGCGCTGGGGCAATCCGAGTCGGCGTAGACGGCGATCTTGCTGTCGTAGTCGGTGGTGCCGCAGTTGCTGATGGTGATCTGGCTGGTGCACAGGGGCCGGTAGGTGAACCAGATGTCGTTGTTGACCTGGTTGTCTCCCGAGAAGTTGCAGAGGTTTTCGGCGAAACCGTCGGTGGTGGCGTTGCAGGTGCCGTAGGGGGTGGAACCGTCGGTGATGTCGGCGGCGTTGGCGCAGTTATCGTTGAAGGGGGCGAGGGGGGTGACGTTGAGGACGAAGGTGCCGTTGCGGACGTCGCCGCCTCCGAAGTCGTAACCGGCGACGCGGATCTTGATGTACTGGCCCTTGACGAGGTTGCGGTCGATGAGCGAGGTGGAGCCGGCGCCGTCGTCGTCGTCGCACTCGACGAAGTTGCCGGGGCAGTTCACGCCCTCGTAGAGCGAGAGGACGGTATCGAAGGTGGAGCCCTCGGTATCGATCTGGTAGCGGCCGGTACAAGGGACGAGGAGCGAGTACCAGACGTCCTTGCCGGACTCGCCGCAGCCGCCGCTGACACCGTCGGTGGTGGCGTCGATATTGCAGCCGATGAGGGAGCCGAAGCCGACCGAGCGGGGGGAGTTGCAGGAATCGTTGCCGTTCTCGTCGGCGGTGAAGACATACGCGGCGCCGTTGTTGGCGACGAGAGTGTCATCGGCGGGGTCGCAAATGAGGGTGTTGTGGCCGTCGGCGGCGAGGAAGTAGCCGAACTGGCTGAAGCCGCCGTCGGGGTCTTCGATGGTGTCGGTGAGGGTCCAGACGCCGCCGCTCTCCGTGTAGACGTAGACCGTTTCGGGCGAGGAGGCGGAGACGATGAGGCGGTTGCCGGAGAGGGCGACGGATGAGCCGAAGAAGCTGACGGAAGCGGGGGTGGGGTTGGGGATGGTCTGCTCGCGGACCCAGGAGCCGGCGGAGAAACGGAAGATGGTGACGTTGCCGGCGGAGGTGTTGGTGCCGACCGTGCTCAAGCGCGCGCCGACGGCGACGAGGTCGCCGATGGTGGAG
>DASZQL010000082.1:0-6896 GCA_035549675.1 Phycisphaerales bacterium
TCACTCGACGATGAGGGCGACGTCTCCATCGACGAGGTGATCCCGGGCGACACGGTCGCGGAGGTGATGACCTACGTCCAGATCGACGCCCAGCAGCTCAAGCGCGAGATGCGCCGCGACGCCGAGCGCGCCGTGAAGAACAAGAAGCTCACCGGCGCCGAGGCGGGCTCGCTCATGAAGTTCTATGAGAGCGGGTTGGATGGGTATACGTATCTGGAGGAGTAAGCGTCATTCAGCACCGGAGCTCCGCTACTCATCATCGCCACGAACTCGAAGCCCATCGAAGAAGCCGTCTCCTTCTGAAGGGACTTCAATAGTTTCAGTGTGGGTCCAATCCCGGCCCACCGGTTCGTCGATTGTGGTATCGAGGATCCGGATCTTCCACTGAACAATGAGTGTTTTACCGGCGCACAGCTTCGGGAGAGTGACGCCGACGAACGTGTCACCAGGCGCGGTATTGCCGACGTGCCTGTAATAAACCTTCGTTTTCTTTTCGGCGATCATGAGCGGCCGACCGTCCATCTCCGCGGACAGGATTTCGGCATCGTATCCGATCCAACTCTGCGGACCTACGGCGGGTTCAAACACAAACAGCATGCCGTTGTCGTCCATGGCCCTGAACCGCTCTGAGGTTCCATTCCAGCTCACTGCAACGGCGTCATCGAGACAGAGTTGTCGCAACTCTTCATTCAGCATCCCCGTGGCCAGCGCGGCGTCAACGACGTCCCCCCATGCGGCCCGTGTCCCGACGCGGTTCAGATGCCTTGACCCCAACGCTTCTGCGACGATAGCGCGAACGTCCGCTACCGAAAGGTTGTGCAACCGAACTCGCCGCGCAACCTCGAAAATCGCTTCGCGCGATTGGCTCCATCTGGCCTCTAATCGCGCCAGCCAGAGTGGAGAAGCGGACCGCATTCCGCCGGGAGACGTGCCTAGCAAAACAAAGAAGGCAAATACGGCCGTCCCGATGAGTGCCAACGACACCCCGCGCCGTATCTGGCCCCAACTACGGCGAACATTGCCGCACATCCGTCCTGATTCGCTGCCGCACTCCGGACACCGAGCACTGGCATCCAGTCCGTCCAGATCGAAGCCGCAGCGCGCGCAGATCGAATGATTGTCAACAACACGTCCGACCCACCCCCGTAAGGCCAGCCGGAGCCCAACGACCACAGCAACCAACGCAACCATCAGAGCAATGAGAGGGACAGTCATGTCTACCGCCCTCTACGCTGGCGGAGTGCAAGCGGTCCACCGATTATCGCAAACCGCGCCGTGAACGCTGGAATCCTGGGACCAAAACGCAGACGAAAACCATTGCAACCCCCGGCCCCGGCACCCGCATCGCCCCCGCGATCACCTCATACCCCGCCTCCGTCGGATGCGGATTGGGCAGCACACTTGGATCCAGCAGAATTTCCGTGTAAATGCCCTCGCTTCCATGGAACGCGCCGTACACGTCGATGTATCGGCCGCCGAACTGACTGGCCATTTGCTGCACGACCAGGTTCGCCCCTTGCACGGCGATATCGACGAAGTCGTAAGCCGGATCCATGTACGCGCGGAAGGGGTTGGGGTAGCCGACGAGGATTAGGTCCGCGCCGGGCAGCGCGGTGCGCACCTGCGTCAGGATGTTCGTGTAGTTCACCTGCGCGGCGTTCAGCGTGTTGATCAGCCGCGTGAACTGCTCGCCGGTCGGCAGCGTCGGGAAGGCCGGGTCCTGGACGAGTTCGAGGAGATCCGCGCCGACAAAGGAGCAGCTCACGGTCGTGACGGTGCGCCCCGCTGCGGATTCATCGGCCACGGCCTCGTTGAAGCGCTGCATCTGCGACTGGCCGGAGTAGTTCGTGTTGTAGACGCGGGACGTCTCGGTGGTGTCGAAGTATGAACCCGTCGTATCGCCGGTGATCGAGATATTGAGGACGCTCGGGCGTGTGCCGTGGAGAGTGCCGAGCCAGTCGGCGTAGAGGCCGACGTAGCCGCGGTCGCCGTTGGAGGATTGGGTGTAGCTGGCTTCGGTGGTGTTGCCGAAGCCGTACGAGTCGCCGAGGGCGAGGTAGGTGGAGTTGGCCTGGGCGAGGGCGGATTGAAACGCGAACAGGCTGATGGACAGCGGGGTGAGGATGGCGGCAACAACACCGTTCGAACGTGATGGCGACATGCGGCTTCCCTCTCTTCTCAAACTGTTATGGCCCGTAGTGAACGGGCTGAGCGCCTCTTACTTTCTACCGTTGATCGATGCGGGTCAAGACGTTTTGGGGAAACAGGTGGATTCGATGGGAAATCAAACACCACGATTGCTTGTGCAAAGGGGCGTGCCGCCCCTCCGCAACTCCCTTACTGAAGGCAAAAAAGCGGAGACGGAGAGAAGAAGACGTAGAAGCATGAAGCCCTCACCCCAACCCTCTCCCAGGGGGAGAGGGAGCGAGGACGCACGCTCGCTGGCGCCTCGCGTCTCGTTTACTCTTTTGGTGCATGGAAATCGTTCGTGACATCGCGGGGCTCGGGCCGTATGCGGGCAATGTGTTCGTGCCCACGATGGGCGCGCTGCACGATGGGCATGCGGCGCTGATTCGGGCGGCGGCGAAAGCCGCGGCGGATGAGACGCGGCGAGGGAGGGAGATCGCGGCTCGGCCCGTCGTCGTGAGTGTCTTCGTCAATCCCACACAGTTCAATGACCGTTCCGACTTCGATCGGTACCCGCGCACCCTGGAGCGGGATGCGGCAATCGCGGAGGAGGCGGGGGCGGACGTGGTCTTTGCGCCGGGTGTTGATTTGATTTATGCGCGCGACGGTGATGGGAAGGAGCTGGCGCCAGCGGTGCGGGACGAGCAGCTTCCGGAGGTGGCACGGCTGCCGCGGCTGGAAGACGCCCACCGCCCGGGCCATTTCGCGGGCGTCTACCAGGTGGTGAAGCGACTTTTCGAACTGGTCCGCCCCGCCGCAGCGATCTTCGGCGAGAAAGACTGGCAGCAACTCCAACTCATCCGCGCGCTCGTCGCCCGTGAAAAGATGCCCATCGAGATCATCCCCCACGCGACCATCCGGGAGCCCGATGGCCTGGCGATGAGCAGCCGGAACGCGCGGCTGAGCGCCGACGAGCGGGCCCGGGCCGTCTCGCTATGGCGAGCGATTCTCGCGTCGCAGCGACACCGAACTTCGCAGGAGGCCGAAGCCGCGGGCGCTTCAGTCCTTCGTGCTGCCGGCGTTGAGCCCGAATACATCTCGATTCGCGATACGGAGACACTGTTACCCATCATTGATGCTGGCTTGCGAGGTCGCCAGGGCCGAGTCCTCGTCGCCGCGAACGTTGGCACGACGCGGCTTATTGATAACGCGGCGTGGCCGGATCCGGGGCTGCGGTAACTCGGCCGCCGCAGAAGCCAAATGTTTTATCTATGTTAGGGCAATGCCGCTGGCAGTTTGATTCGTCCCGTGGCGGAGTCGGCTCGATCCATAGACTTCAGCCTGCATGCCCACCCGCCAGACATCTTCCGCCTCTTCATCGGTGACGATCCCGATGCGCATCGAAGTCGTTGGGGCGGAGTGCTTTGTGCCGTCCCCGATGGCGCGTCAGCTTGAATCCTGGGCGGGGGCGGCAGTCCGGTTTCTCGGCGCGGCTGGGGAAGTACGGGCAAAGCTCGTCGGGGATGAGCGAATGGCCGCCGCGCACCTTGAGCACTGCGGCGAGCCGGGGACGACGGACGTGATCACGTTCGACCTGGCAGCAGGCGCCGCGGTGACAGGCGGGGCGCTCGACGCGGACCTGCTCGTATGCATCGACGAGGCGCGGCGCCAGTCGGCGGCGCGGGGCATTCCCCTCGAGCACGAGCTCCTGCTCTATATCGTCCACGGCGTGCTCCACTGCCTCGGGCACGATGATCACGATGACGATGCTGCGATCGCGATGCACGCGCGCGAAGATGAGGTTTTCCGGGCGCTGGGGTTGGAGCCGGCGTACTCGGCGCCGGGACGGGGATGATCCAGAACGGAGCGCCGTCGCCGGACCATTCCCGGCACGCAGAGACTGACGACACTTGACCGCCATCGCCATTCTCATCCTGATTGCAGCCGCGTTGCTGGCGCTCCTGGTGTCGAGCGTGTACTTCTCGCTGCGTGACTATTCGCTGGTGCGGCTCGAGCAGCTCGCGGCGGACCGTGGGGCGATGGATCGGGTTCGGCCGATCCTCGATGACACGCACGGGCACTCGCTGGCGATCGGGTTCGTGCGGGTGCTGTGTCACGTCGCGGTGACGCTTAGCCTGATCCTGGCGCTGGGTGTGTTCCACGCGGATCAGCCGGACGGCGCGAGCACGGACGCGGCGGTGAGCGGAGCGGCGGGGCTGCGGGAGCTGGGGCGCGATGTGCACCTCGATGTGTGGCGGCTGATCGGCGCGTTTGTCGGCGCTTCGGCGGTGATCTATCTCTTCGGCACTGTGATCCCGATGAGCATCGCGGAGCACGCGGGGGAGAAGGTAATCCTCGCGATGTCGCCGGCGATCCGGGTGCTGCATTTTCTGGCGTTGCCGATCCGCGCAGTGGGGCTCATCGACAAGGGGATTCGGCAGTTGCTCGGCGCGCACCATGTGACGGAGGCGCAGGAGATTGAGGAAGAAATCCTCTCCGCCGTGACCGAGGGCGAGCGCGAAGGCTCGATCGGCGAGGCGGAGAAGGAAATGATCGAGTCGGTGGTGGAACTGCGGACCTTGACGGCGGGGGACGCGATGACGCCACGGACGGAGATTGTCGGGCTCGAGATGACGGATGATCTGCGGGCGATCCGGGACTTTGTGGAGTCGAGCGGGCACAGCCGCATCCCGGTGTACGTGGGGGACCTCGATCACATCGCGGGGATGCTGTACGCGAAGGACCTCTTGCGGTACATCGGCGCCGAGAGCGGGTTCAAGCTCAAGTCCGTGCTCCGTCCGGTGGTGTCGGTCCCGGTGACCAAGCCGCTGACGGAACTGCTGCACGAGTTGCGGTCGCGGAAGGTGCACGTGGCGATCGTGATCGATGAGTACGGCGGCACGGCGGGGCTGCTCTCGTTCGAGGACATCCTCGAAGAGATCGTGGGCGATATCCAGGACGAATACGAGCCGGGGCAGGAGGCTGAGCCGGAGATCAAGCTGAACCTCGAGGCGCGGAGCGCGGAACTCGATGCGCGGGCGTACATCGAGAACGCGAACGAGGCCCTGGAGCCCCTGGGGGTCTCGCTCCCCGACGATGGCGATTACGACACCGTGGGCGGCTACGTGCTCGACGCGCTGGGGCGGATCCCGCTGCCGGGGGAGAGTTTCACGACGGATGAGTACACGGTGACCGTGCTCGAAGCGGAGACGACGCGCGTGACGCGGCTTCGGATCGAGGCGAGATCGCCGGTGGAGGAGGGGCACCCGGCGGAGAAGTCGCGCGGGGCGGTGGTGCAGGGATCGCAGCTGGCGGAGGATGGGGCGTAAGCCGATTGATCGAACACAGAAGTAGACAGAGGTAAACAGAGAGAAGCGCTGAGGGCCGGGGGGGCGCGCGAATGACAATTCCCTATGGAGCGAGACCGGTTTTCGTTCATTGCGCACGGACGGCGGGGGATCTGCAACCCGCTTTCGATTGAGAAGATCGAGGAGGCGGTAGCGCGCGCGGTGTTTCCGCTGCGGGCGCGGGCGGTTGATATCGGGTGCGGTAAGGGTGAGCTGCTGATTCGGTTGGCGCAGGGTTTTGGTCTTGCGGGTGAAGGTATTGAGCGCTCGGCGCGGTTCGCGGGCGAGGCGCGGCGACGCGTCGACGAGAGCGGCGCGGGCAAGAATGTTCGCATTCACGAGTCGGATGCGGGGACGTGGCTCGCGGCAAACGCGGCGGAGAGGTTTGATCTGGCGTGTTGTCTTGGGTCGTCGCACGCGCTAGGGGGATATGAGGAGACAGTGCGCGCGCTGATGGCGCGGGTGAACTCGGGTGGGTATTTGCTGCTCGCGGAGGGGTTCTGGGCGCAGCGGCCTTCGAAGGAGTATCTCGCGGTGCTGGGCGGCGACGAATCAGAAATGACCTCGCACGCGGCAAATGTGGAGCGGGCGATCGCGCTGGGGCTCGTCCCGATCTTCGCGACAACGGCGGGCGCCGAAGAATGGGACGATTACGAGTGGACGTACTCGGCGACGGTGGAGGATTTCGTGCGCGAGCACCCGGACGACCCCGACACGGTCGCGATGCTCGCGCGGATCAGGCCGTGGCGCGACGGGTACTTGAGATGGGGCCGCGACACCCTGGGGTTCGGGCTGTACCTCTTCAGGAACCCTTGATGATTTCCCGAAAGAGGGTCATGGCGCTCAGCGCGAACTCGATCGCGGCGAGGGCGGCGATGCCGAGCCAGGGGAGCCAGGCTGGAATAGACGAAGTTCCCGCACCCCTTTGGGGTGCCGAGGCGAGTGAACCGGGACCGGGGGTCTGCGTTCCGATTTCATCGGAACTCCGACCCCCGGCAACAGCCCTGCGGCCCTCCGGGCCGGATGCGGGGGTGTCGACAGTGTTTGATCGAGTGGCGAGGTCCGGCCGTGCGCGCGCCGCGACTCCGGCCGCGGTGAGCAGCGCGAGGAAGAGAAGGACCATCGGCTCGAAGTAGCGTTGCCAGACCTGATGGTTCATCGTCTGGGCCATGAGCCAGCCGAGCATCCCGATCAGGGTGATGAACGCGGCGCGGCCGCGGCCGGCACTCACGGCGGCGCGCCACAGCAGCACGAGCACACCGGCGCCAACGGGCGCGAGCAGCGTGACGACGACCGATCGGTTCGCGATGTCGGGAATCGCACGATGGGCGAACTCGTACGCGACCATCCACAGCCAGCCGTAGCCGCGGCCGTCGGGGGGCGGGCCGTCGGCAGTCGGAAGCTGCGCGCCGGTCGAGACGG
>DASZQL010000083.1:0-3013 GCA_035549675.1 Phycisphaerales bacterium
CGGACTGAGCACCGCCGCGATCAGCACCAGCAACCCGAATGTCAGCTGCCCGGTAATGCCATGAACGAACGCCAGGAAAAGACTTGAAGAGTTGTCCAGAGTAGAAGCGGGGGACGCATCACCACCGACGGTCGCGGCAGCGGCCGACGCCATCGTCACCCGCACCCCACCGAGAACGCCCTGCCCGATCACCGCGAGAAGCGCGATCAGCGCGAGCGACACGCTCTTCGCCCGCCGGTCGTACACGAGCGCCAGCACAAAGAACGTCAGCACGCACAGCCCGACAAGCGAACCAAACAGCCGGTGCGCATGCTCGTAATAGATCCCGCCCGTCATGTCCGCGAGCGGATAGAGGAACATCGCCGCCCGGTACGTCGTGGGCCAGTCGGGCACCGCGAGCCCCGACTTCGTGCTCGTCACGATCCCGCCTGACAGCAGCACCGGCAACGCCGCGATCGCGCACACCACCGCGAACCGCGACAGCAGCGCGTCCACGGACCACGGCCGTTTTTCAATCGTCGGCGCCGCGCCAACGCGCGACGATCGTTCGAATCTCCCGATCCCCGATCCAATCAAACAGATCACGGGTCCAAACGCCAGCGTCCCCGCCACGACCCAGGGCCATCCCGTCTGCAGCGCATTCGGCTGATCCTTGCCCGGCGTCGCGACGACCGCGCCCACGATCAACAAGTTGATGATGCTCGTCACAAGCCCGGCCATCAGCGCGATGCCCGCGCACGACCCGCCGCGGTACCGTCGCCCGATCCGCACGCCCGTCTCGAGCTGCACGAGCGTCATCACCGCGCCGACGAGCCACGCCGGCATCCCGATCGCCGGCAGGTGCGTCACGAATCCGACAAACCACATCACCACCGCCGCGGTGAATCCGTACACCACCGCCGTCAGCAGCCGCGGCTCGCGCCCCGAATCCCCACCTTCAAGTGCTGGTGCCCGACTCATCATCCATCCGATGGTACCACAGTCAGGGAGCCGATCGGGTCAAAATAATTGCTGTTCAACAGTATTATTTCTCGTTTCATAGTATATTGCCGATGAAGCCTTTGGCAAGGTTCCGCCGTCAATCGCTGAGACTCAGGCTCAATTACTGTCCAGCGGGAAGCCGAGTTGACAGTCCGTCGGAATTCCGGGATGACTACTGCCTTACGAGAATGCCGCCCACTCTCTCACACGGCCCACGCGGCCGTAGGTCGCGGCGGGCAGTTCCGTTCGTGATCGGGTGTTTCGCGAGATAGGAGCCGGTCGTGTCGCTGATCTTTCCGCGATGGACGAACACGCTTCCCCCGCTGATTCTGGGCGGCCTCACTACCGTCGCCCTCGGGGCCATTGGTGGTGTCTGGTACTACTTCACACCCAAGTTCTGGTCGGTCGGCTACCGCCCAGAGCAGCCGGTCAACTACAGCCACCAGATCCACGTGGGCAAGCTCGGCATGGACTGCCGCTATTGCCACACCCACGTCGAAGAATCCAACGTCGCCAATATCCCCGACACCGCGACGTGCCTCGGCTGCCACACCGGCGCCGGCGAAGCGGGCTATCTCAACGCCGACCTTTGGAAGGCGCACAAGGACAACGTGAATCTCGTCCGCGTGCGCGAAGCCGGCGCGACGCACCAGCCCGTGCTCTGGCGCCGCGTGCACAAGCTCCCCGATTACGTGCAGTTCACCCACGCCGCACACGTCAACGCGGGCATCTCCTGCGTCTCGTGCCACGCGCGTATCGACGAGCAGGCCGTCGTCCGCCAGAGCGAGCCGCTGACCATGGGCTGGTGCCTCGATTGCCACCGCGCCCCCGAAGGCAGCCTCGTCGACTCCCACGGCGTGCTCGGCACCAAGGTCCGCATCACCGACCTCAACCTGGTCTCACAACTTCTCGCCAGCCCCGATCAGATGAAGAAGGGCGCCGAGCTCGCGAGCAAGCGTGAGATCCAGCCGCCCCAGCATTGCGGGGCGTGTCACTACTAAGACGGGCATTGAGCATCGGGCACTGGGCGCCAGGAAAGACAGGCGTTGAAAGCTACGCGACGCGAGCAGCAGAGGACAGGTCGAACACGATGAGCCAGCTTGATCAATGTCCATCGTCGAAGAAGGAAGGCCTCCCGGTCGAAACGCCGCGAGTGCCGCGCGACCGCAGCGCCGCCTCCGGCAAGACGTACTGGCGAAGCCTCGACGACCTCGCGCAGTCCAAGCCCTTCAAGGACTTCCTCGACCGCGAGTTCCCCGCCTACGCCAGCGAGCTCCTCGACGGCACGCGCCGCCACTTCCTCAAGATCATGGGCGCCTCGCTCGCCCTCGCCGGCGCCGCGACCATCCCCGGCTGCCGCCGCCCCGATCACAAGATCCTCGCCTACAACCAGGACCCCGAGACGATCGTTCCCGGCAAACCTCTCTATTACGCCACCGCCATGCCCCTCCCAGGCGGCTCGTGCGAAGGTCTCCTCGCCGAAACCTACGAAGGCCGCCCCACCAAGCTCGAGGGCAACCCGCTCCACTCCGTCAACCTCGGCCGCAGCACCACGCGCTCGCAGGCCTCGATCCTCGAGATGTACGACCCCGACCGCGATCCCGAAGTGATCGCGAAGTTCGCACGCGACGCGGGCACGACCTTCGGCGTCACCTCGTGGAGCGACTTCGAATCCTTCGCTGCGGGCCACTTCGGCGCCTTCAAGGAGGCCCGGGGTGACGGCCTCTACTTCCTCGTCGAAAAAGCCACCAGCCCCTCGCGCGACCGTCTCCGCGACCGCATCCTGACCGACTTCCCCAAGGCCAAGTGGTTCCCCTACGAGCCCGTCGACGATGAGAACGCGCTCGAAGGCTCCCGTCTCGCCTTCGGCGAAAGTTTCCGCCAGAAGCTCGATCTCTCCAAGGCGAAAGTCATCGTCTCGCTCGACTCCGACTTCCTCGGCGGCGAGAACTGCTCGCTCGAAACCTCCCGCGGCTTCGCCGACGGCCGCTACCGCCCCGGCGCCGACGCCAGGCACGCCGCGCGCGACTCA
>DASZQL010000084.1:0-11489 GCA_035549675.1 Phycisphaerales bacterium
TGATGACGATCGGCGCCTACGAGCTGCCGGACACGGAGGACTATTACCTCTACGCCGAGCATTCGGCGCTGCTCCGGGTGCTCGATGTCGTGCTGCACTTCGGCGTGCTCGTGCCGCTGGCAGTGGCGGGGATCGTGCTGACGGCGCGCGACTGGCGGCGGCTGTGGTTCCTCTATGGCTATCTCGTGCTGACGATCCTGTCGGTCGCGGCGTTCGTCGTCTTCGCGCGGTACCGCTTCCCGCTCGCGCCGGTGCTGGTGATGTTCGTGGCCGGAGGGGCGGTAGCGGTGTTCGGGTCGGAAAACTCAAAGCGAAAAACTCAAAGCTCAAATACGGACGGAGCACAGACGACCGGACGAAAACAGAGCGGACCGGCTCGACGAAATGTGACGGCGATGATCGCCGCGGCGGGGGCGGCGGTGGCGGCGAACGCACGGGTGTACGCGGGCGGAGAACGAGGCGCGAACGCGGTGGCGTTCAGCAATCACGCCGATGCGCTCGTCAACGACGGGCGAGTGGAGGACGCGGTTCTCGAGTACCGGCGGTCGCTGGTGCTCGGTCCCGATGATGCCGAGACGCACGCTCAGCTCGGCGCGGCCCTCAACCGGATCAACCGCTTCGAGGAGTCGCTCTTCGAGTTCGACAAGGCGCTGGCGGTCGCGCCGGGGTTCGCCGCGGCGCACACCGGCGCCGGGCGAGCGCTGGTGTCGCTCGGTGATTTCGGACGTGCGGAAAAGGAGCTGCGCGAGTCGTTGCGGCTCGGACCCGACAACACCGAAGCGATGGAGCTGCTCGGGTGGGCGCTTGCCGCGGGCGGAAGACCGGCGGAGGCGGTGCCGGTTCTGCAGCGTGCGGTCGATTCCGGAAAAGCCGGCGTCGCGGCGTTCAACAACCTCGGCAACGCGTACGCGATGCTCGGACGAGTGGACGAGGCGAAGGGCGCCTGGGCCCGCGCGCTGGAGCGTGAGCCGGAGAATCTGGACGCGATGACGGGGATGGGGCTGCTCGCGGCAAACACGGGCGATTGGGCGGGTGCGAAGAGATGGCTGGAGAAAGTCGTGGCGCGCGATCCGACGCGCGAAGTGGCGATGCGGGCGCTCGAAGAAGCAAACCGGCGGCTCGGAAAATAACCACACGCGAAGTCAGCGGCCCTCGGCGCGGATCCGGCCGCGGAGTTTCCAGAGCTCCTTGAACGCCCGCGCGATCACGCGCAGATTCGCGCCCGTCGACGCCCCGGCGGTCCTTGGGTGATGTGAAACCGGGGTCTGCGCGATCTTCAGCCCCAGGTTGTACGCCTTGGCCAGCACCTCGGCGTCGATCAGCGCGCCGGTCGATTCCATCGTGATGTGATCGAAAAGCGCGCGGGGGAAGATCTTGAACGCGCAGTCCACATCGCGGAGGCCGAAGCCGAAACAGAAGTTGACCAGCGCCGACCAGCACTTGGCGTTCAATCGGCGGACGAAGCCGTCCGCGCGGCTGGAGCGGTACGCCGATACGGCGTCACAGTCGCGCAGCAGCGGTAAAAGCTTCGGCAGCTCGCGAAGGTCGAACTGCCCGTCGCCGTCGGTGTAGAAGACCCACAGCTTCGACGCGGCCTTGTAGCCGCTTTGGAGTGCCCCGCCGTAGCCCCGATTCACGGGATGGTGCACGACGCGGATCCGCGGGTTTTCACTGGCCAGCCGGTCGGCAATCTCGGCGGTACGGTCGCGGCTGCCGTCGTTGACGATGATCACCTCGTAATCCGACGCCACCGACTGGGCCACCTCGAGCGCTTCGCGGGCGGTCCGCTCAACGTTCGCCTCCTCGTTATGGCACGGGAAGAAGATCGAGAGCGACAGCGGCTCCAGCGGGGGCTTGGGGAACGGGAGTGACGCCGAAGACGAGCTAAAGCCCTTGGCGGCGGTCATAGTCCCGATTTCAGCTCGCTCGGCCCGATGGTCGCGATAGTGATCGTGCCGAGGGAGCGGCGCGCGAGGTAATCATTCACCTGCTCGAGCGTGATCGCGTCGATCGCCTTCGTCATCTCGTCCAACGAGCGCGGGCGACCAATTCGGGCGTAGTCGCGTGCGATGGCGTTGGCGCGAGAACCGGTCGATTCGCCGGACATGACGAGGCGGGACTTCATGCCGATGACCGCACGCTCGAACTCACCCCGATCGGCGCGGCCGGCCGGACAGTTGATCCGGTGCAACTCGCCCAGCAGAACATCGAGCGTTTCCTGGGCGCGTTCGGGGGTTGTGCCGGAGTACGCGGTTCCGCGGCCGAAGGTCGCCTCCGACGAATAGGAAGCGTAGACGGAGTAACAGAGCGAGCGTTTCTCCCGCACCTCGGTGAAAAGCCGCCCCGACATGCCGCCCGAGAGGATCGCGGTAACGATGCGCTCGAGCCAAGCGTCCGGACTGTTCTCGGAAGGAGCATCGTGGGCAATGGCAATGTGGACCTGGTTGGTGGGATCGGGCTCGTGGTGGTAGCCGCGGTTGATGGGGGTCCCCCACTTCAATGGCTGGGCTTCACCTGTCCAGTCGGCGAGAAGCTGGTCGAGCTGCGCGGTCGCGGCGTCGGGATCGACATCGCCGGCGAGGGCGAGCACGGCCCCGCCCTTGGGGACGGCGCTCGACCGCCACGCCGGAGCGAGTTCCTCGGCGGTCACACGCCGCAGACCCTCGATCGTGCCGAGGCCCGAGCGGTTGATGGGCGAGGGGGCGTGCTTGCTCTTGAGGAGCACCATCACCCGCTCCTGGGGCGAGTCCTTGAGACTCTCGACCGCCTGCAGGCACAGGTCGCGCGATGGTTCGACGTCCTCCAGGCTCATTTTTGGACGGCGGACCATGTCCACGAGGAGCGGGAGCGCCTCGCGCAGCCGCGAGCCGAGCAGTGTGGCTTTCAACGACAGATGAAACGTCTCGACCCCGGTGCCCTTGCCGACGCCCAGGGTGTCGAGCGCGTCGGCGTGTTCGCGGCTGCCGAGGTCGCCGGCACCGCGGTTGATCATTTCGGAAATGATCGCGGAACGGCCCTGGCGGTCGTCGGGGTCTCGGGCGGAACCGGCGGGGAGGAGCCATGTCAGGCCGACGGAGCGGACACCCGGGATGCGTTCGACGACGAGGGGCAGGCCGCTGGAGAGGATGCGGGTCGAGAGGTTGCTCACGGGGCGGAGTGTAGGGCGGAAGGAAGAGAAGGCGGAAGCGGTCAGGGCGGGCAGGTCCGTATATATAGATGGGGCACCAGCGGGAGAACGGGACTCTTCGTAACCGTCAACGCCGTCAAGGTCCGGGAGGATCCGGCGGGGCGGGCTCAAGCGCCGCGGCGATCGATCCGTTGGAATCGGGATGAGACCGTCTGTGGTCACGGGGGAGAAGACGCGATGGTGGATGGTCGGCGCGGGGGCGCTCCTGCTTGTGGCAGCGATCGGGATGTGGCGGAGCGCGCAGAGCCACGAGGTGGAATCGGAGCGGGTCGAGGCGTCGGCGGAGCAGTCGTTGCACCGGATCGACCGGGAGATCCGGACCCGCGCGGCGACGTTCGGCGCCGAGTTGAACGGGCGGAACTGGCCTGAAACCGTGGATCCGGTGTGGTTCGCGTCGGTGCCGCGGAATCCGTTGACGCCGGGCAAGAGGCCGTGGCTGGAAGTCGCGAGCGACGAGGACGCCGGGCTCCTGCATCCGCGGCGTCGGATGGCGCTGAGCGAAGAGGACGCGGCGTTCTGGTACAACCCCGCGCGCGGCATCGTGCGGGCGCGCGTGGGCCCGATGATCTCGGACGCTGAGGCGCTCGCGCGGTACAACCGGATCAACGAGTCGAGCGTGCACGAGCTTTTCGGGACGGAGGATTTATCCACCGCCGAGGCAGCGGCGGCCCGAGCGGAAGAAGACCGCGCGCAAGCGAGGCGCAAGGTCCCGCCGCGGAAGCGCGATTCGGTCGTTGAAGTGCATCAGAACCCTTGAAACGGTCGTGAGTTGCGCGCACGAGCCTGCGGCGATCTGGTGTGATTGCGCGGCGAACTCCGCCGATCCCGCGCTGAACGCGCGCGGCACGTTGTTTGGCCGTGCAACGACGCCGCGCGATGCGATCGAGCGCGCGAGCATGCATTCATCGGGCGCTCATGCGGCGCGTCACTGACGGTGAACGAGCGCACCGGTCGTGCGTTCGCGCGCGATGCACACCAGAAGTTGTGTGAAGCACTTGACCTGGTGTTTCCGATAGAGGTAAAGTAAACACGACGAAGCTGCATGTGGCGCTGCTCGTCGAATCACCGTTCCGTTCCTCGGAGCTCCGACTTCGAAACGAGGAGTATTGACCATGGCCAAGAAGAAAGCTGGTAAGAAGAAGGGTAAGAAGAAGGGCGGCAAGAAGAAGGCCCGCCGGTAATCGAGTTTCACGACGAATGTCCTGAGTTGTGTGATCGAATCATCGTTCTGATCTGATCGAAAATCGTTTGCAGCTCGGAGCGCGGCCGTTGGCCCGCTCCAGGCGCCACAAGGACCACAAGGGCCGGCCATGGAGCCGGCCCTGATCCTTTTTGGGAAGGCGCAGCATTCGAATCGTTTCTCGCGTGTGCGTGGAGCCCTCGGCGCCAGCCGAGAGGCCTATCGCTTGCGCGAGAGGCTCTATTTCACCGTACGCGCCGCCGGTATTCAGAATCCGGGCGGGCTGGTGAACTCCAGCCGCTGACCCGTCGTCGGATGCAGAAATGACAGGAATTCCGCGTGGAGCATCAGGCGCGGCGATTCCGCGCCCCGGCCCGAGCCGTAGAGCACGTCGCCCAGGATCGGGTGGCCCAACCCGGTCGGGTGCGCGGCGTGGACGCGGAGCTGGTGCGTGCGCCCTGTGACAGGGACGAACTCGATGCGCGTGCGGTCGGTCTCGTACGCGCGGACGCGGTAACGGGTGACGGCGTTGCGGCCGTGGACGTCGTCGCGGATCTGGTAGGGACGACGCTCGACGTCGAGCCTCATGGGGAAATCGATGACACCCTCGGGTCGCTCGACCTGCCCTTCGACAAGCGCGATATAGCGCTTCTCGACGAGGCGCTCCTCGAACTGGCGCGAGAGCTCGCGCTGCGCGTGCTCGTTAATCGCGACGACGAGGAGACCGGAGGTGTCCATGTCGAGGCGATGGATGATCATGGGGCCTGTTGATGGGAACATGCGCGCGACGCGCGCCACGGCGCAGTCGACGCGATCCGGTCCCTTGCCCGGCACGGAGAGCATGCCGGCGGGCTTGTCCACCACGACGAATGACTCATCCGCGTGGATGACAACTGGGTCCGGCAAGGTTGATGGCGTTGAGTCGTTCACTGGGATTGTGGCGGCTCTCGAAGCGCACGCGGGGGAAGGCCGTTGGACGCTACGATAGCCCGCTCTCTTTGACCTTCATGCCGCGTGATCGGACGCGGTGGTGCATGCGAACGGAAACCGTATGTCGAGCACAAGAATCGCTGTTGTTGTTGCATTGTCTGCCTCTGTGGTCGTATCCGCTTGCGCGAAAGGCCCCGAGTGGCGCGAAGCGGAAAAGGGCATCCTGACCGATTACGTCCAGCTCACCGAGCGCGGCGACTTCCTCCGCGCGGGCGAGCAGTACTTCAGCCCCGACGCCAACTGGATCATCTTCCAGGCGATCCCGGTCCCCAAGGAGGGCCAGTCGCCGGACGAGGTCTATTCGATGTACGTCGCCAAGGTGAAGAAAAACGGCGCCGGCGATCGAGAACGGATCGTGGGCATCGAGAAGCCCCTGCTCCTCAGCCCACCGGGCTCGGCCAACACCTGCGGCTATTTCCATCCCAAGGAGCCTTGGAACGTCATCTTCGGCTCGACGCTCGTGAAACCGAGCGGGCAGGCGTCGGGGGGCTACCAGCGCGGCACCAGCCGCTACCGCTGGGCATTCCCCGACGAAATGGACGTTGTGCAGATGATGGTGCCGGCGATCTGGGAGTCGATCCACGCGCCAGCGGGGGACCGCTCGGTGAGCTCAATCCCCCCCACTCCTGTGTTCAGCCGCACGGGATACGACGCTGAGTGCGCGTACTCGCCGGATGGGCGGTTCATCGTGCATGCCTCGGTCGATCCGGAGACGCACGACTCCGACATCTTCGTCTACGACACGAAGACCAAGGACCGCACGCCGGTGGTGACGGCCAAGGGGTACGACGGCGGGCCGTTCTTCTCGCCGAACGGCAAGATGATCTGCTACCGCTCCGACCGCGCGGGGAACGACCTGCTGCAGGTCTACATCGCCGATCTCGTCTTCGCCGATGGCGGCGCGATCACCGGTTCGACGAACGAACGGGCGGTGACCGCCAACGAGCACGTGAACTGGGCCCCCTACTGGCACCCGTCGGGGGAGTACCTCATCTACGCGACCAGCGAGATGGGCCACGACAACTACGAGGTCTTCGCGATCGAGGCGCCGATCGGCGCCTCCGCCCGCAAGTCGCCGTCGGAACTCAAGAAGAAGCGCGTGACCCATGCGCCGGGCTTCGACGGATTGCCCGTCTTCAGCACCGACGGACGGTGGATGGCGTGGAGCAGCCAGCGCGGGCCGAAAGTCGAAGGCGAAGAGCGCCCGAGCACGCAGGTGTGGGCGGCGAGGGTGGTCGGCGTCAAACCGTGAAGTCATGAGAGGTCATGGTCGAGCAAGCTCGACCATGGCACCAATACTCGACGTGCCGAACCTCGTGAAACGGAAGCGGTTAGCGCCGGGTTCCGCCCGCGGCGGCTTTGGCCTGCGTGTACAGCGGCTCGAGATCCTCGACCTGATAGAGCTCGACGCTCCGGCCGCCCTGCACGCCGTAGACGAGGATCTTCTCGCGGCTCTTGTCGAGCAGGTAGAGGATTTCCTCGTTGGGCCCGCCGATCGTCGTGAGCGCGGTGAGCTGGCCCACGTTGGCGACGTCACCGGCGTACGCGGCGTTGCCGGAACCCAGCTTCGAAGCCTGCATCACGACGAGGGCTGCGATGACGAAGAGGCTCGCCCAGAGCGACGCGGCGCCGGTATCGATGGTGCGACGGACGCCGGGCTCGGGGTTGATGTTGTCCGTGGTGGGGGGAGTGTTGTTCATGGATTACTTCCCCTTCGGGCCGACTTGGCCCGCGTCGGTGGTGAGGTTGCGGTAACCCAAACCTGTGATGGCGCGGCGGCCCGAGTCCCATTTGATGACCAGCATCTCGGAGTTACTGGAATCGATGATGAAGACGCCGCTCTCCTGCTGACCCTGGATCTTGGCGCTGACCATGGTGTAGTCACCGCGGCCTCGGGTGCTGCGCGGCTGCTGCTCGGCGGAAGCACCTGGCGTGAAGCTGACGAGCGCCAGGAGCGCGATCGCGACGGCGTTCAGCGCGATCAGCCCGGCGTAGCGGTGGCGGGTTCGATTCGACATGGGGAGCTCCCTGACAGGCCGCGCCGTCGCGGCGCTGGATCAATCCTGGTGCGTGCGCTTGCTGGGCATGATCGTGACGCCGACGGCGACCACGGCGAGGGCCAGGCCGATGAGGTACACGGCGGGGTACATCGGGTTCTCGGTCTCGCCCGGCGCGGGCGGGCGGACGTCCTGGGGGTCGGCCGACGGCGTCGTCGCCGGCGCCGTGGGCGAGGTCGGCGGCGGGACGTTCTGCGCCACGGCGGATGAAACGCACGCCGCAAACATCACGATCGCCGGCAACAGGCTGGTTCGGTTGAAGCGCATGGCGGAACGATAGGGCAAGGTCCGGCCCCTGTAAAGACCGGCGAAAACGATCGGCCCGGGTGTTCGACACACCCGCTACGAGAAGGTTCCCACGCCGGTGAACGGGCCGCTGACCTTCTCAAAGTCTTCCGACGGCACGTCAACGGTTCCCCACCTCGGGCTCCGGACTTTCATCACCTTGGCGTAATCGTCGAGCGTGACCGCGCGCACGGCGTACCACCGTCCGCGACAATCGAAGACCTCCTGGAACAGCGCATCGGGGGGTTGCGCGTCGCACCAATAGATGAATAGGAACACCGCGCGGAACGACGGGCCGAAAAGCGTCTCCCAGCGCCTGAGCGAGGCGACGTCCTCGTTCGTCACCCAGGATTCGAGCCGGCCTCGCTGGGCCTTGCGGAGCGCGAACTTGCCGGGCTTCGGTACCGGAGGGTTCCGGCCCACGCGACGGCCCTTGACATCGACGAGCAGGTTGACCGCGTCGCCGTAGACGACGAAGTCGAAAGACTTGAGGGAGCTCATCGGCGGGGTGTCGCTCGGATCGTCGGCGACCGCGAGCCGCGAACCCTCGGGCAGGAGCGCCTTGCGGGCCTCGTCGACGGCGACGTACGGGATGCGCCGGCTCCGCAGATACACCTCGAAGGCCTGCTCGTAGTGGTGGCGGCGCTGGGCCATCGGGGCCAGAGTACCGCGCGGTTATTGGCGCGAACCAATCCCTGTTGGCGTATCGGAAAGCCGGTCGAGGATCACGGCGATGCCGGAGGGTTCGGGCGCTGGGCTCGCGACGAGCTCGTGGGCGGCTTGGGTGATCGCGCACCGATGAAGCACGGAGCGATGATCCCCCGGGATATAAGCCACGTCGCCCGCCTGTGACCATTCGAGCGATCCGCCGCTGACGATGCCGTCGCCCAGGTCGTGGAGCTTCGACTCGCACCATTCGCGAACGGCTTGCCGCACTTCGGGCGACAGCAGGCTTTGTGCGAGCGACGACTCGATCACCGCCTTGCACTGCCCGGCCGTCACCGGGCGGTACTCGGCGACGATATTGGTGACACGGGCGGCGTCGGTCTCACGGAGCGCCCGCCGCGCATCGAGTTCCACTAGATAGGCGGAGCCCGGAGACAGATCGCGACCCGCCTCGCCGTCCCCGTCGGCGTAGCCGCCCAAGATCGCGCTCGTCGAGCATCCAGACTCGACCCAGCGGCAGATCTGGTCACGGAGCTCGATCACAAATCGCATCGGCGTCAGGCCGCAGCCGTGGTGGGGCGAAGCCACGCAGATCACGTGGTCGAGTTCGGGGAGGCGCGTGTGGCCGCGGGTATGGCCGTCGTAATAGTCGGGCCGGGTGAGCACATCGCGGGCGATCAGGCCGCCCATGGAGTGGCCGACAATTGAAACAGACGCCACCCCATGCACCGCGCGCAGGTCGCGCAAAGCCGAGGCGAGGGCATCGGCGGAGTCCGCCAGCGCCTGGTCGTTGGGGTAATCGAACCGCACCACCGTGTGCCCGGCGCGCGCCAGCTCGGGGGCGAGGTCGTCCCATACGTTGCCGGGCTCATCGAGACCGTGAACGAGCAGGACGATCCGATTGGACAACGGGTGCGATTGCGGATCGAGGCGAGCCCACCCCCCCGCTTCGCCCGAGTCGGGCGGGGAGACATACCTGCGAAGTCCAAGGGTGCTCGCGAGATGGCCCTGCGTGGCTTCGGTCGCCCCCATCCAGGCCCGTCGCCCCGCCGCCTCGGCGCGGTCGATCATGGCGGAGAGGGCTTCCTTTGAAAGATTCTCGCCGCACCAATCGCGCGCGCTCGTGGCCAGTGCTTTGGCACGCTCTATTGCACCTTCGGGAGCGCGCGCGGCTTCGGTTGCCACCGACGCGGCAGCGGGCTGTTCCGCGGCGTTCGTCTCCACGCCGAAACCGAGCGCGAAACAAAGGCCCCAAATGGACGGCGATCGCACCATGGGAAATCACAACTCCGGAACAGATGTGGTCCGGAACTGTATTCGCAAAGACGCGGCCGCCATTTCAACAACAGGCCTACCCGGACGATGCCCGAATCGGCGTCAGCGAGCAGCACACAACCGGCGGCTACTCGCTCGGCAGGTTGCCCAGGATCGACACCGAGCCCGTGTTCGCGGCGACGCGGACGTACATGCTCCCGGCGTCGTTGCTGATGTTCAGGACGATGTTCTGCCCGCCCGGGAGCCGGCCGAAGGCGTCGAACTCGATCGTGGTCATCGGGGCCTTGCTCATGATCGCGACGTGAACTGATTCGAGGCCTTTGGCGTCACCCTGGCCGAAGATCACGCTGTACTGGCCGGAGCCGTCGGGCTGGGCGACCGGTGTGTCGGGGGTGCTTTTGAGCGCGAGCCAGTAGCCCGACGTGTTGTCGGCGACACGGACGATCGTCGGATCGGCCGGCGCCGAGAGGGACATCGACTGCGCGTACTCGATGTCCGCGGCGAGGCGGGTCGAGGCCGCGAGGAGCTTCACCTGCGCATCCGGCTGGGCCGTCGGCGCCACGAGCAGCACGAGAATGCTGAGGATGGCGACCGCCGTCATGAGGTCAATAAAGGTAAACCCGCGCCGCGAGCCACATCCGCGGCGCGGGGCTTGCTGTCCTTGGAAATCGGCTAGTACGCCCGTGCGAATCATCACGTCGTTCACCTCCGGGAGAGGATCGACATCAGCCGCCACAACGAAAGCCCCGTGACCTTGCGGCTCGAACCGCTGCCCGACGAAGAGGACCCGCCCGAGACCGTGGACACCGTCACGGTGCCGCTGCTGGAACCCGAACTACCCGAGCCGCTGGAGCCTGAACCGCTCGAACCAGAGCTGCCGGAACCGCTCGAACCAGAACCCGAGCTGCCGGAACCGCTCGAACCAGAACCCGAGCTGCCCGAGCCGCTCGAGCCCGAGCCGGAGCTACCCGACCCACTCGAGCCGGATCCCGAACTACCGGAACCGCTGGAGCCGGAGCCGCTCGAACCAGAACCCGAGCTGCTGGAGCCAGAGCTACCCTGCGAGTCGCCGTCCGCGTCATCGTCGTCACCAGAACCCGAGGACGTCGCGGCGGGGGCGGGGCCTTCAATCAGATCGAGCGCCGTCTTGGCGCCGAGGAGGCTGGAGAGCGCATCGCTGACGCCCTCGGTCGCTTCGTTCACCGCCGAGGTGGCGGTCTCCGTCACGTGCGAAACCGAGCCGCCGGCGCCGCCTAAGGCATCTTCGGTTCCACCCAGCGCGTCGTCGGCGGCGTCGCCGAGCCCGCCCAGCAAGCCGCCGTCATCGTCGCCGGTGCCCAACAGGCCGTCGTCGCCCAGCAGATCACCCGCGAGTGTCTTCACAGCCGGGACCGTCTCGGAGACGAGCGCGATGGCCGCCGCGGGCAAGCTCACGCCGCTGGACGAGCCGGCGGTCACGCACGCGGCGAGGTACGCCGGGAGGCCGTCCGGGCCGCGGCCGGCGATGTAGTTGGAGAGACCGTCGAGCAGACCCTCGACGAGGGTACCGTCGGCGTTGTAGAGAGGGCCGCCGGGGCTGGTGAAGCCGATGCGCGAATCGAGAGCAGGATCCTGGAGAACGGCGCAGTCCTCGCGGACTCGGACGTCCTGAGCCGAAGCGCGGCCCAGAAGCGCGGAAGCGCCGGCGATATCGACACTCGCCGTCGGCGCGTGGATCGAGGCGATCACGACCGCGCTGTCGTCGAGAACGATGTTCGGATTGGTGGTCACGCCGCTGGCCGAGGCGAGCGCCAGGATGCGAACCCGCGTCGGGCAGACATACGAGGCGTCGCGCCATGTCCGGTCGGCC
>DASZQL010000085.1:0-16149 GCA_035549675.1 Phycisphaerales bacterium
AGAGCGCGAGATCCGCGAAACCGCCGAGGCGCTCCGCAAACACCACCCGCCCGGCGCGACCGAGATCCTCCCGCTCTACGCCCGCCTTTCCGCCGACGAACAGCAGCGAGTCTTCAAGCCCCGCGCCGCGAAATCCGCGCGCCGCATCGTGCTCGCGACCAACGTCGCCGAGACCTCACTGACCGTTCCCGGCATCATGGCCGTGATCGACACCGGCCTCGCGCGCATCAGCCGCTATTCCACGAAGGGCCGCGTGCAGCGCCTGCCCGTCGAGCCGATCGCGCAGTCCAGCGCCGACCAGCGCAAGGGTCGCGCCGGCCGCATCGCGCCGGGCCTCTGCATCCGTCTCTACTCCGAATCCGACTTCACCGACCGCCCGCGCTTCACCGAGCCCGAGATCCTCCGCACCAACCTCGCCTCCGTCATCCTCCAGATGACCTCCCTCAACCTCGGTGAAGTGGACCGCTTCCCCTTCATCGACCCGCCCGACTCGCGCCTCATCCGCGACGGCTACGACACCCTTGCCGAGCTCGGCGCCGTCGACGACAACCGTAAGATCACTCCCGTCGGTCGTCGCCTCGCGCGCCTGCCTATCGACCCGCGTCTCGGCCGGATGATCCTCGCCGCGCGCGAAGAAAACTGTTTGACCGAAGTTCTCATCATCGCCGCCGCCCTCGCCGCACAGGATCCGCGCGAGCGACCGATGGACCCACCAGGCGCAGCGGAGTCCGCCGATAAAGCCCACGCGCCCTTCCAGCACGAGCACTCCGACTTCCTCTTCTTCGTCAATCTCTACAACTGGCACGCCGAGCAGGTGAAGCATCTCTCGCATAACAAGCTCCGCAAGCTCTGCCGCGACATGTTCCTGAGCCACCACCGCGTGCGCGAATGGCTCGATGTTCACCAGCAGCTCCGCGCCATCATGAAGGAAGTGGGGGGCGACGCCTTCACTCCCAACGCGCAGCCCGCCGACTACGACCGCATCCACCGCGCGCTCCTCGCCGGTCTCATCACCTCCGTCGGCACGCTCTCCTCCGCCGTCGAATACACCGGCATCGACGGCCTCAAGTTCCACGTCTTCCCCGGCTCCATCCTCTTCAAGACCAAGCCGAAATGGCTCATGGCCGCGGAGCTTGTGAAAACCTCCCGCCTCTTTGCGCGCACCTGCGCCCGCATCGAGCCCGGCTGGATCGAGACCGTCGCGCCGCACCTTGTCCGCCGCTCCTACTCCGAGCCCCAGTGGATCGCGTCCTCCGGCGGCGGCCAGGTCTTCGCCCACGAAACCGTCACCCTCCGCGGCCTCACCATCGTCCCGCACCGCCGCGTCAAGCTCGGCCACATCGACCCCGCCCTCTCGCGCCAGATCTTCATCTCCCGCGCGCTCGTCGAAGGCGACTTCCACACCGTCGCACCCTTCGTTGCGCACAACAAATCCGTTCTCGAAGGCGCCGCGAAACTCGAAGCCAAGGCCCGCAAGCGCGACCTCGTCGTCGGCCCCGACCTCATCCACGCCTTCTACGACCGCATCGTCCCGCCCGATGTCTACAACGGCCCCGCCTTCGAAAAATGGCGATCCCGCGCCGAGCACACCAAGCCCGACCTGCTCCAGATGAAGCCCGTCGATGTCCTCGTTCCGGGCGCGCTCGAATCCGATGCCACCAGCGCCGACCTCTACCCCGACGTTCTGCGCACGCCTTCGGGCGACTTCGCCCTCGACTACAACCTTGCCCCCGGCGAACCAATCGACGGCGTCACCGCCATCATTCCCGCGCACATCCTGAGCCACGTCCAACCCGACATCTTCGAATGGCTCGTCCCCGGCTTCCTCAAGGAAAAGCTCGTCGCGCTGATCCGCTCGCTCCCCAAGGACATCCGCCGCGCATTCGGCTCCGCTCCCGATGCCGCCGAAGAAGTTCTGATCCGCTGGCGTTCGATGCCCGCCGTGAGGCGCGGCTCGCTCCTCGACGCCCTCGCGTCCGAAGCCGGCCGCGCCGCGGGTGTGCGCGTCGACCGCTCGGCGTTCCGACTCGAAACCCTTCCGCCGCACCTCTTCATGAACTTCCGCGTCGTGGACGAGGACAACAACGAAATCCCGGGCGGCACGGGCCGCGACCTCGCAGCGGTCAAGGCCGCCCTCGCCGCGTCGCGTCCGCTCTCCGATTTCCTGCATGCCACGCCGGGCGATGTCCCCTTCACCGAGCGTGACGGCTTGAACGACTGGACCTTCGGCGACGTTCCCGACCATCTCTCCATCACCAAGGGCGGCTTCAAGCTCGACGCCTACCCCGCGATCATCGACGAAAGCCACTCCGTCGCGCTCCGCCTGATGCGCTCGCAATCCGCCGCGCAATCCGCCACCCGCGCCGGCATCCGCCGCCTCTTCTTCCTCCAGCTCAAAGGCGAGATCACCTCCCTCGTCGCGACGCTCCCCGAAATCGAGCGTGCCCGCGCCCAGCACGCCGCGATGGTGAACTCGCTTCAGGCAAGGAGTGGGGGAGCCAAAGGCGCGCCCTCGTTCAACGACGAGCTCGCGCTCCTCGTCGCCGACCTCGCCTTCCTCGCCGACCCGCCCCATTCCGAACCGATCCGCACCGCCGCTCAGTTCCAGCAGCGCCTCGACTCCGGCTGGAACCGTCTGGGCGAAGCCGCTTCCAGCGCCGGCGCGTTGATGACCAAGGTCCTCGCCGCCTACCACGCAGCCGCCCTGCGCCTCGAATCGCTCGAAGCCACCACGAAGCCCGCTCCGCAAGCCCCGGCACAGCGATCCGCAGCGATGAGTCTCAAGTCGCCTGCTTCTCCTGCTCAAGACTCACGACTCAAGACTCAAGACTCCCTACGTGATCTTCGGGCTCAACTCTCTCATCTCCTGGCCCCCGGTTTCGCCACGAACACCCCGTACCGCTGGCTCCAGCAGTACCCGCGCTTCCTCCGCGCCGCCGAGCTCCGCCTCGAAAAACTCTCCCTCCGCGGCCAGACCGGCATCGACCAGGACCACGCCCTCATGGAGCAAGTCCGCACCTGGCAACACGAGTACGACACTCGGGCGCACTCGACGACCCCCCCGGCAGCCGCAAGCGAGACGCGACCATCAGGGGGCGTGGCTCCAACACAAACGTCCTCTTCAAATCTGGGTCCATCTGTGTCATCTGTGGCAACTTCTTCTCCTGAGTTGGACCACTTCCGCTGGCTCATCGAAGAGCTCCGCGTCTCGCTCTTCGCCCAGCAGCTCCGCACCAGCGTCCCCGTCTCCGAGAAGCGCCTCCGCGAAGCCCTCACCGCCGCCGACGCCGCGTCTTCATGAACAGTCCCCCGACCGACCCATGTACGGATTCACCGTCTCACCGTCTCACCGTCTCACCGTCTCACCGTCTCACCGTCTCACCGTCTCACCGTCTCACCGTCTCACCGTCTCACTCTTCCCAATGCCCGATGCCCAGTGCCCAATGCCTCTCCCCACCTTCTCCCGCGGCTACACTCCTCTACCTCAGGGTGTAGCTCAGCTTGGCTAGAGCGGGTGGTTTGGGTCCACCAGGTCGCAGGTTCGAATCCTGTCACCCTGATTCAGCCGCCTGCGCCGTTCCGCGGCTCCACCCGCATCATCGTCGCCTGCATGATCGCCACGACCGAGTCGGTCTTCGCCTGCGACTGAGCAATCACCTCCGCCGTCGCCACGCCGATCGTCCGCCCGACCCGCACCACCCGACCGCGCGCGATGAACCGCTCGCCAATCGCGGGCGAGAGCATGTTGATCTTGAACTCGATGCTGAGCACGGCCGAGCCCTCCGGCATCCGCGTCAGGCACGCGTAGCCGCACGCCGAGTCGGCCACCGTCGCGATCGCTCCCGCGTGCACAAACCCGTGCTGCTGCTGGATCGCTTCCGACCACGGAAGCTCGATGTCCACTTCGCCGTCGGCAACGCGCAGCAGACGGGCGCCGAGTGTCGCGAGGAGCCGCTGACGCTCGAACGATTCGGCGATGCGATCATGGAGGGCCGTGAGACTCATGGGCCCGAGAATAGCTTCGCCACGACTCTTCGCCCCGACAGGGGCGACAGGCTGTAGCCAGGGGTGCCGCGACGCGGCCCTGCACGTCGCGGCACCCGTGAAACACTATTGCATGGCAGAACCGCGTTCTCATGTCCGAACGCTACGATGAACAGCCCCAATGGCGTACCGTCCCCCCGATTGAATCTGACGGCCCGAAGCGCGGAGGCGCCCATGCCCGAAGAACACGTTCCATCCGACGACCCGCTGAACCTCGAAGCCGTCGATCAGGCGATCCGCATCAACGAGCTGAGCGAGCGGGTGCGGGAGCTCGGCAGCTCGGAGATGCACGTTTCCGATGACTGCCCGCCCGAGGCGCACGAGCAGTTCCTGAGCAACATCATCGCGTACGAGTCCAACCCGCTGATCTCGCATTTCGATCAGTTGGTCAAGCGGGGCGTGGACCTGCCGCCGCCGGATTCGCTCGGTGACGCCGAGCTGGCGTCAGTACTGCAGCGTGTCATCGCCGCCCTCGCCGAGACGAACACGTTTCTCTCCCACACTGATCACTTGAGCGATCGGCAGCTCTACGAGGAGCTCTGGTCGGACGTGCTTCGCGAGGAATACCCCGATATGTCCGCGAGCCCCGGCTGGGAGTGGCACCTCGACATCCTCGGCGGCTGCAGCGAAGAGGACATGCAGATCTCGCTCCGTTACTACCACACCGAAGAGGAGCGGGCGCACTGGGCGCGGGACTTCCCGAACGACGTGATCCCGCCGCACGAGAAGCTCCCGTACGATCGCGATCGGTTCCTGCCGCAGCCCCCGCCGGACGAGCCCGGCTTCGAGGACGACGACGACCCGGACATTGAGGACTGTGACGAAAAGTGAAGATGGTCTTCTCGTCACCACGCCTCGACGCCGCTGAGCCTCACTGCCCAACTCTCCGGCCGCAAGAACCCTCGACACTCTGATCGAAAAGCGGGCAAAGCATTGCCCACAGGACCTTGCCCGATCGCGCCGCTCCACAGCCACCGCTCGGGTCAGCAGTTTCTACCGCAGCGCACCCTTCCCCATCCTTCCTCTGCTCTTCGCGCCCTTCCCCTCTTCGCGCCCTTCGCGATAAACGCCCGAAGATGACCACGCCCTCTCAGCGTCCCTCAGCGCTTTTCCGCGTCCTCCGCGTTCATTCCTGATCCCCGCCCCCGTCACTTCGCAAAATCCAACTCCTCCAACGGCGCATCCGACAACCGGATCAACCCCGCCCGCGGGTGATCCAGATCGATCGTCGTCCACAGCGTCGCCGCGATCAGAATCACCAGCGGCAGCGTCATGGGCAGCGAGCGGTGCCCCGACAACCCGCACCCGTACCCGATCGCCCCGACCGCCATCATCGAACACAAAATCAGAAGCCCCATCACCAGCGCCGGCAGGTGCTTCTTCCCCGTGTACACGCGCGTCGAGTGGAAATCGATCACCTCGTTCACCGGGTTCAGCACCGCGACCATCGTCGAAGGCTTCGCGAGCGCGCCGTCCCTCGCGGCGGTCCACAGCCGCGAATGCAGCAGCGCGACCTCTTCCGGGATGTTCTCGCCCAGCCCTTTCGCCAGCGTCTTCGATGCCTCCAACCGGTGCCGCACATACTCCCGCAGCACGTCCTTCATCTGCGACGAGTGCGGCTCATCGAGCAGATCAGCGCGCAGGTACGCCGTCCCGATGGCGTTCGCCTCCTGCATGATCAGATCCTGCCGCTCCAGAAACCGCGACGCCGCCCCCGCGAAACTGAACCCCAGCAACAAACCGAGCAACCCAAGCACTGCCCCCTGCACCGCCCCGATCTGGCCCCCGCTGGGCGGCTCCTTGCCGCGCATCTCCTTGTTCCGCCGGGCCGTCCGCCGCCCCAGCCGGAACCCCGTTTCGAGCGCGACGATCAGCGCCACCGCGAGCGCCACACCGATCCCGAACTCAATGAAGTGGTAGCCAAACATGCGCGTCCAGCTCCGAGTGCCGCGCTCAGCCTAACCGATGCGCCCCACACCCTGACTTCGCCTATTCTTCGCGCTCTTCGCGACCTTCGCGTTCAAATCGATCTCTTGCTTCTCCGCGTTCCTCCGATCCTCTCCGCGTCCTCTGCGTTCAAGTCTGATGCCCAATGCCCAGTGCCTGATGCCTGCTCCCCGATGCCTTCCCCCTCCATGAAACTCCCCTCCGAAAAACTCAACGTCCTCCTCATCGGCGGCGCCGGCCGCGAGCATGCCCTCGCCTGGAAACTCAAGCAATCCCGCCGCCTCGGGCAACTCTTCGCCACGCACACCACAAATCCGGGCATCGCCGGTCTCGCCCAGCCCATCGACCACGATTTCTCGATGAAGGAGCTCTACCGCCTCCAGCAGTTCATCGAGGCGAAGAAGATCCAGCTCGTCGTCGTCGGCCCCGAGGACCCGCTCGCGCAGGGCATCGTGGACAAGCTCTCGTCCGACAAGCTCGCCGTCTTCGGCCCCACCGCCGAGGGGGCGCAGCTCGAATCCAACAAGGCATGGGCCAAGCGCCTGATGCGCGCCGCGTCGATCCCCACCGCCGAATCGCGGTCCTTCACCGACCCGAAAGTCGCGAAAGCCTTCCTCGAATCGCGCGAAGAGGCGTACGTCATCAAGGCGTCGGGCCTCGCCGCGGGCAAGGGCGTCGTCGTCGCGTCGGACCGCGCCGAAGGCCTCGCCGCGGTGGACCGTTTCATGATCAAACGTGAGTTCGGCGATGCCGGCGCCGAGATCGTGATCGAAGAGCGTCTCAAAGGCCCCGAGGTTTCCGTCTTCGCCCTGACCGACGGTCGGAGCATCTTCATCCTCGACTCCGCGCGCGATCACAAGCGCCTGGGCGAGAACGACACCGGCCCCAACACCGGCGGCATGGGCGCCTTCTCACCCGCCGGCCTCCTCGACGAGCGCGCCATGTCACGCATCGAGCGCGAAGTGCTCGTCCCCGTCGTCGACGCCCTCCGCCGCGACGACATCACCTACCGCGGCCTACTCTACGCCGGCCTCATGCTCACCCACGCCGGCCCCAAGGTCCTCGAGTTCAACTGCCGCTTCGGCGATCCCGAGTGCCAGACCCTGATGCCGCGCCTCAAGGGCGACCTCGTCGAAATCCTCTACGCCACCGCGACGGGACAGCTCGAGCACATCGATCTCGCGTGGGACACCCGCGCCGCGGTCTGCATCGTCCTCTGCTCCAGCGGCTACCCGGGCGAGTACAAAACCGGTTTCCCGATCACCGGCCTCGAAGAAGCCAGCAAACTCCCCGAGACCTTCATCTTCCACGCCGGAACGAAGCGCGCCGCAGCGCGCGACTCAGCGCAGCCTGGTGTTGTCATCACCAGCGGCGGCCGCGTCGTCAACGTCGTCGCCCTGGGCGACACCATCGCGGAAGCCCGCACCCGAGCTCTCGCCGCGGCGGACGTGATCAACTTCGAAGGCAAGACCTTCCGCCGCGACATCGCCGCAGCAGGATGAGAAGCACTCAGCGGTCAGCCGTCGGCTTTCAGCGTTCAACCGTCAGCAGTCAGCGCTCCGCCGATTTGGCTTTTCCTCTGTCTGCCTCTGTTTACCTCTGTGTTCAATGACTTTTCTTCGCTCGATGCCTCGATGGCTCGGCCCCGACGCCTTCTCCAAAAAAGGAACGACGGGGCATTCGCACACTCTGCCCCGCCGTTCACAGGGATTGAATCTCTCTCCACTCCCGCGTAGGAGCCCGGGAGCTCAGTCCGGCCGCCTCCTCACTCGCGTCCGGCAATCCCTTGTTGATGTTCCTCTGGCCGTCGAATCGCCGCGCTCTTCAGTCGCGGCCGACGTGGTTCGCCCTCAAGCTTCCCTGACTCAACGCCCCAGGAACTTCTCAATGTCTGTTTTCGCTCAGATGCTCAGATCGTTTTGATGCTCTCTCTCCGCTTCACTCGCTGCTTCCCCGCCACTCGCGCGATCGCTCGAACACTCCACGAGACAACGACACGCCCAACAAGCCGCGCCGCCGCACACACATCTCGCGTTGTCTGAGAGGGGGACACGCGACTCCGCCGATGGCCGTCTGTGCATCCGGCCAAGCCCAACATACCTCCGGCCCAGGAGGCGGCAACAAAAAGCGATGCAAATCCTTGCAGATCAGCAGGTTATAGGCGTTTCGGCCACGTTTATTCAGTTTTGCAGTTATGCATCGCCGTATGCGGCAAAAGTTTACTGATCAGTAAACTGTTGTAAGCGGGGCCTAACTTTTCGGAATCATCTTCGTACTGATGGGGGACGGATCATTCCGCCGCCCGGACAATGGCTCCATGACCCCCTCGGCTCGCTCACGAACGAAACAGACAGCGCGCGGTGCGAGGAAGTCGCCGCGCGGCTCGGGGGTGCGCGCTGGGGAGCGCACGGCAACGAGCGGGGAAAGCGGCGGCGGACGCGGGGCGCGAGGCGCGAAACGCGGCGAGGTCAGGGTGACCGCGGCGAAGAAAGCGCGCGCGATGGAGATCTACCGCGCGCTGCTCGCGCGCTACCCCGATGCGCACTGCGAGCTCAACTACTCGAACCCGCACGAGCTCCTCGTCGCCACGATCCTCAGCGCGCAGTCCACGGATGTCGGTGTGAACAAGGCGACGCCCGCGCTCTTCAAGGCGTTCGTGACTCCCGCCGACTTCGCCCGCGCGGAGCCGGCGGACATCGAGCCGTACATCAGGACCATCGGCCTCTATCGCAACACGGCGAAGTCGATCGTCAGCGCGATGCGCACCATCGTGAACGACTTCGGCGGCCAAGTCCCCGACACGATGGACGACCTCCTCACGCTCCGCGGCGTGGCCCGCAAAACCGCCAACGTCGTCCTCGGTAACGCGTTCCACAAGAACGAGGGTGTCGTCGTCGACACCCACGTCGATCGGCTGTCGAAACGTCTGGGTCTCGTGCCGCAGGACGCGACGGTCCCGATGGTCGAGCGCTACCTCATGGCGACCTTCCCGCGCGAGACGTGGTGCATGCTCTCGCACCTCCTGATCTTCCACGGCCGCCGCGCCTGCAAGGCCCGCGGCGGCTTGTGCGCCACCGACGCGATCTGCCGGAAGTGGTGCACCAACTCGAAGGGATGAACCCAATGGCCACGACTGTCAACGCCACGCGCCCCGCGATCCTCGGTGGCCCGCGCGCCGTCACGCTCGATGGCCGCGAGGCCAACCGCTGGCCGATCTTCACGTCGGAGGACGAGGCGGCGGTCCTCAGCATCATGCGCGACGGCGATCTCTCGCTCCACCCGGTCGCACGCGAGCTGGAAGACGACTACCGGCGCTATTTCGGCGTGAAGCATGCCCTCTCGCACTGCAACGGGACGTCCGCGCTGATGGCGGCGTTCTTTGCGCTCGGCCTCGAGCCAGGCTCGGAAGTGCTCGTGCCGACCGCGACCTTCTGGGCCACCGTCGTCCCCATGATGTGGTGCGGCCTCGTTCCAGTCTTCTGCGAGAGCGAGCCGGTGCGGCTGGGCATCGACCCCGACGACGCGGCGAAAAAGATCACGCCGCGGACGCGCGCCATCGTGGTGGTGCACCTCTTCGGCATGCCCAGCCGGATGACGGAGCTGCTGGCGCTCGCGTCGAAGCACAATCTCCGCGTAATCGAGGACGCCTCGCACGCGCACGGCGCGCAGTGGCGGGGGCGGAACATCGGCGCCCTCGGCGACATCGCGGTTTTCAGCATGCAGGGCCACAAGCTCGCACCGGCGGGCGAAGGGGGCATGTTCCTGACGAACGACGGGGCGCTCATGGAGCGGGCGACGTGCTTCGGCGACATGGTGCGGGTCATGGAGCTGAACACCCCGGCGGCCCGCTTTGCGGGAACGACGTTCGGCATCAAGACGCGGATCGCCTCGCTCTCCGCGGCGATCGCGCGGGTGCAGATGCGCCATCTCGACGAGCGGAGTGCGCGCCGGAAGGAGAACCTCCTCTACCTCTCGGACCGCCTTGACAAGCTGGGATTCGAGACGTTCCGCGGCCCCGCGCACGTGAACCGCGTGTACTTCGAGTATCTCGTGCGGTACGACGCAGCGCGGTGGGGGCTCGATCGCGAGAAGCTCATCGCGGCGCTGCGCGCGGAGGGTTGTGAAGCGGGGTTCCCGCGGTACCCGCTCGTGCACCAGCAGCCGCTCTTCACCGAAGGCGCGTACAGGGAGATCCCGGCGATGCGGGGATTGACGAATATTCCCAAGTACGAGGCGGCCGATCTGCCGCGTACGCACGCGATGAACGAGCAGATGCTGAAGCTGCCGGTGTTCCCCTCGGCGACGCGCCCGCTGCTCGACCAGTACGCCGAGGCGTTCGAGAAGGTGCTGAATCACTCCCGCGAGATCGCGGCCGCGGGAGGCGCGGCATGAACGTCACACGCCGCGACTTCATCCGGTCGTCCGCCGCGCTGGCCGGCGGCATGATTCTGAGCGGGTGCGCGACGCGATCGCGAAGCGCGGAGCGACCGACCGATCGTCTCGTGCCCGAGCTGGTGAACGACGTGCACTCGCAACTCAACCCGACGACGGTGGCGGGCGTGCTGCATCCACGGGACGAAGGTGATTTGATCGGCATCGTTCAGCGCACAGCGCGCGAGCGCGGTTCACTCTCAGTCTGCGGCGGGCGGCACGCGGCGGGGGGCCAGCAGTTCCTCACCGATCGCGTGCTGATCGACCTCGACTCGATGCGCACCGAGCCCCGGTTCGATCCGCAGCGCGGCCTGATCACGCTCCGCGCCGGCGCCCGCTGGCCCGAGGTCTTCGACGAGATCGATCGCGCGAACGGGCGCCACGGCACGAACTGGGCGATCCATCAGAAGCAGGGGGGCGGCGACCAGCTCACCCTCGGCGGCGCCGTCGCCTCGAACATCCACAACCGCTGCCTCGACGCCAAGCCCTTCGTCGCGGATGTCGAATCGCTGCGGTTGATCGGCGCCGACGGGCGGGCGCGGACGATCTCGCGCGAGCGGGACCGCGATCTGTTCATGCTCGCGATCGGCGGGTACGGCCTCTTCGGCGTGGTGTCGGAGGTGACGCTGAGGCTCGTGCCGCGGAAGAAGCTGAGGCTGAGCGCGATCCGGTGCCGCGGCAATGCGGTGCTGCCCACGCACGAGGAGCTGAAGAAGCGCGGCGCGACGCACGGCGACTGGCAGTTCGCGATCGATCCGACTTCGGACGGATTTCTGGACGACGGCATCCTGACGAGCTACGCGCCGGTCGCGGATTCCGAGCTGGTCACACGTGGCGCCTTCAACCCGGCGGCCCTCGTCGATCTCGCGGTGCTCGCGCACGCGCAGCCGGGCAAGGCGTACGAAGTTTTCGCCGAGTCCTGGAAACAGTGCGACGGTTGGGTGGAGTACTGCGACCGGTGGCAGACGAGCGATTACGTGCCCGACTATCACGCGCTCGTGGACCAGCGGATCGGCGCGACGGTGAAGGGGAGCGAAACGCTCGCGGAGTTCTACGTCCCGTTGGCGCGGCTCACCGAGTTTCTGAGCCGGGCGGCGGCCTCGCTGCGCCAAACCAGCGCGAAGCAGGTGTACGGTGTCGTGCGGTTAGTGCGCCGCGACGATGAGACATTCCTCAACTGGGCCCGCGAAGACCAGGCGTGCGTGATCCTCAATCTGCACGTCGATCACACACCTAAAGGAATCGACGCGGTGAACCGTCAGCTCCGCGCGGTCGCGCAGATCGCGGTCGAGTTCGGCGGCCGCTTCTACCTCACCTACGGCCGCTTCGCGACGCGCGAGCAACTCCTGGCCGGGTACCCGCAGCTCCCGGAGTTCCTATCGCTCAAGCGGCGTCACGACCCGCGCGAAGTGTTCCAGAGCAACTGGTACGCGTGGCTGAAGACGACGGTGGCTTGAGTAGCGTTTGCTGAAGGCACTGGTCGTTCAGGGCAACGACCAGTGGCACATCTAACTGCTGCTTGATCAGCGGCGGGCAGTGCCACTCCGCCTGTTGAGGACCAGAAGCCCCCAGTGCATGCAAGGATTCAGAAGCACTTGTTCATCTCGATCTCCGGAGTTTGAGGAAAACGATCCCAAGCACGATCACCGACGAGCTCGGCGCCGGCACGGCAGATGCTATGCGCAGTCCGTATAAGCTTATAGAATCTGGCGATGCGAGATTTCTGTCCCTTATATTATCTTCAAAGACAGTTGACGAAGGCGACGAGAAGAAGCCTGACCCTTTAACAACCCTCCAGATCAAGACCTTCTCCTCTGTCCACTCCGTCATTCCCCCTGAAATATCTAGCAATCCCCACGGCGACGATTGATCTGCGTAGCGACCGCTGGAGAAATCGAATTCCGGCTCGACAAGGCCAAAGAGACCGGCATTGGTCTCCCCGCCCAGCAGCGGATCGCCCGGGATCGGCGCCCGGTCCAAACCATACGGATAGTTCCGCCACGCAGAGACCGGATCATCGCCTCCGCGCGTGGGATCGTAATGGGCGCCCTTAATCCACTCGTCGAGCGTCGGAATCCAGTACTTCGCGCCGGGTGAATGGGTCGCCTGGTCCAGCAGCTCGCCGTTGGGTCCATAGCCGAATGTCGAGGTGTCGTAGGCCCCGCGCTCGAAGGCGTCGGCAGTGATCGTCTTGTCGTTCGTGAGCCAGTTGCAGTACCTCGCTGCCATGCGCCACGACAGGTTCGTGGGCACGTTCGTCGCGGCGGGTGCGTACTCGAACGTCGGGTGCCCATCCGGCGAGTCGTAGCCGACGATGAAAGAGCCGGTCACCGAGATGCTAGTGGCCGCGTTACCGATGACGGAGCTGTAGGCGACGACGAACTCGTACCATTGCGAGACGGTGATCTCAGTGGTCGCGAGTCGGTACTCGTAGGGCACCGAGCCTCGCTCCTGGAAGAAGCCGCTCGGCGCAGCAAACGCCGGATTGCCGGGAGAGCCGATGACCTTCCAATCGATGTCGTCATCCGGCGCGGTGCCGCCGAACGCGGTCCCGGTGCACACCAGCGACGCCCCGATTGCCGCGATCCTCGCTCCGCTCAATGGCTTCCGTTCCATAGGCGACAAACCTCCCTGTCCATGACAAACATATCCGCAAGTGTCCTACGTTCCAGCATCGAATCTCGTCAAGTTCTCGTTCCATTCTTCGGAATCGGCCGCGACCGCCGCGCTGTCTCTTGCTGCACCCGCCGGAACACGGGGCGGCGACCGTAGCGCCGCCGCGCCTCGTCGCACGACAGCCACGATCCGGCACTACTTGGCAACGACGCACGGGCTTCTTCTCAGAGCAGAGGAAGCCCGTGGCACGGAAGACCAGCGCGGCAAGTGCATTCAAGATCTCTCGCCACTCAACTCCAGCGCCGGCCGTCGCGCGACCGCTTGATCATTCGCAAACCTCACCCCAGTGAGCAAGAATGCGCGATGTCGGAGAGGCCGACGACGCCGTCGTGGTTCACATCCCGATCGCAGGTGACAATGCGCGCCGGGTAGGCGCGGAACACAAGATGGGTAATCTCAGGGGAAGAAGCCCACTCATTTACGGGCAGTTCTGCCCCCAGCGCTGGATCAGCTTGGCGACGTCCCCGAGCCCGATCACGCCATCGGTGTTGATGTCCTCGTCGCAGGAAGCCCCCGTGCGGTCGCGGACGAAAATGTCATAGAGCGCGTTCAGATCGTTGGGGACCAGGTTGTCCGCGAGCGAACTGAAGACGACCCACCGCCCGTCGGCGGAGATCTTCGGGAGCTCGCTCGCTTTGTTGCCGTACACCGTGGCGGAGGCCCGGCTGATGCAGACGGTGTCTCCGGTGACGTCGTCGAAGACAAAGACGTCAGACTGGCCGTTGGAGTCCGCCGGGAAATAGTTGGTCGCGCTCGACTGGAACGCGATGAATCTCTTGTCAGCCGAAATCGAGGGCGCGGTGCTGTGCCCGTTGCCGCCCTGGGTAGGGGACCAGATGGTGTTCGCCTGCAGGTCGCGGACAAAGACGTCGGCGCGAGCGTTCGTATCGTTCGGCACCAGGGTCGAGGAGGTCGTGTCAAAGGCGACCCAGTGTCCGTCCCCCGACATGACGGGACGGCTGCAGTCGGAGTTGCCCTGGACGCCCGAGGCGCTGACGCTCACCCGGGTCGTCTGCCCGGCGACGCGGTCGCGCACGAAGATATCGCTCGCGTTGTTGGTATCGCCCGCAACGAGGTTCGCGGCAAACGATACGAACGCGACGTACCGCCCATCGTCGGACATGGACGGCACGAGCGTGCTGCCCCCCGCGGCCTGGGTTCCGTCGGTGGCGACATTGAGCCGTGAGACCTCGCCGGATTGGCGGTCGTACATGAAGACGTCAACGTTCGAGTTGGTGTCGTTCGGCACCAGATTCGTGGCGGTGGACTCGAAGGCGATCCAACGTCCGTCGGGCGAGATCGCGGGATTGCCGCTGTCGTTGTTCGGCTCCACCCCTTGCGGGCCGTTGATCCGGCTGGTCTGGCCTGTCTGACGGTCGTACAGAAAGATGTCCGAATCGTTGTTGGTGTCGTTCGGAACGATGTTGTTCGCCGCGGACTCATAGACGATGAAGCGGCCGTCGGCGCTCATGGCGGGATCGACACTGGAGCCGTTCGTCGGCGCCCCTCCCATGCCCATGCTGATGCGCCACGTCTCCACCGTCTGGCGGTCATGGAGGTAGATATCCCACGCATTGTTGTTGTCACCGGCGGCAAGGCCCGCCAAGGAGGGAAACACGACAAAGCGCCCGTCGGGGGAGATCGCCGAAACGCCGCGTGATTCAGAACTACCCTGGCCCGCGCCCCCGGTGGGGATGCTGACGCGGGAGGTGGACTGCGCCGAAGCGGCTATCGGCGTTAGGGTCATGGCGATGAGCGCATACGTGGCGTTTCGGAAATGGGGGCGGCAGATCATCGGAAAGCTCCTCTTCAGCGCGGTTGGTGAAGACAGGCACCGGGCGCGGACGGTGATGCCTCTTTTCACGCAGTCGGCGAGCGCCGAGCGCAATCAAAAGGTGCGATTCGCCTTCGCGTGAGAGCGGCCGGGCGGCGCGCCCCGTGTATTCCGGTGTGATCGCCCTTTCAGTCCGAAGGTGGTAGGTTGCTTGCGGATATGGGCAATCTATTCACGAACCCGCCGCGGCTACCACTGATTGCGCCATCAATCCTGTCCGCGGACTTCGGCCGTATGGCGGCGGACTGCGAACAGGTCATCGCGGCCGGTGCCGACCTGCTGCACGTCGATGTCATGGACGGCCATTTCGTCCCTAACCTCACGATGGGCCCGGACATGGTGCGGTGGCTCCGGCGGGAGCTGCCCAGCGCGTTCCTTGATGTGCACGTGATGGTGACGGACCCGGTGCAGTACATCGAGGCGTTCGCCAAGGCCGGGGCGAACCACCTGACGTTCCACATCGAGCCGGTCATCGACCCGCGCTCGGGCACCGGGATGAGCCCGCTCTCCGGCAACGGTAAGGGCTACAACGCGGTCGAAGTCGCGGCGAAGGTTCACGCGGCGGGCATGACCGCCGGTCTTGCGGTGAACCCGCCGACGCCCATCGATCCGGTTCTCGAGATCGTGGCGCATTTCGACCTGATCCTGATTATGAGTGTGAACCCTGGGTTCGGGGGGCAGGCGTTCGTGCCGCAGGTGCTGCAGAAGGTGCGGCGGGTCAAACCGCTGCTGCGCGCTGACCAGCGGCTCGAGATGGACGGTGGGATCGGGCCCGAGAACGCCAAGCTGGTCATCGAAGCGGGGTGCGACGTGATCGTGGCCGGATCGTCCGTGTTCGGGAAGGAACCGGGTGACCGCGCAAAATCAATCGCCGCGATGAAGTCCAGCCGATAGTTATCAGTGTATTATCGGTCCATGTTTGGTATTCATGGCGAGGTGGTTTTGGTTCGATTGGGTCAATGGTGATAGAATTGCGATGGCTGGCCTCGCCGCCAGTGAACCGGGTGTTCCGGGACCCAGGTCGTTTGAAGAATGGGCAAACAGACGGGCATACAGGTCGTCCTCGTTCGTTCGGGAAGAACGGAATGGGACGATGCAGGTCGCCTGCAAGGCGTCACGGACCTGCCGCTGAGCGAGTCCGGGCGATCGGCCCTTGGTGGCCAACTCGGATCGGCGTTCGGCGGCGAGGGATGGCCCGAGCTGGGTGTAGTTTATTG
>DASZQL010000086.1:0-7044 GCA_035549675.1 Phycisphaerales bacterium
TTGGGGGGGGGGGGCGGGGGGGGCGTGATGGTTGTCGGAGTCGGAGTCGTCGGCGCCGTGTGTGTGGCAGGTGCAATCGCCGGGGGTGTGGCACGGGGCGGCGAACCGGGTGGTGGAATCGAAGAGGCGCGAGAGGCCGTAGGCGCGGCAGGGGCAGGCAAACTGCATCCAGATCGCGGTGAGGAAGGCGAAGGTGATGGCGAGGCCGCGGCAGGTCATCGGGGGGATCAATCGGCTCGAAGGGGGGCGACGGGTAGGAATGTTACCCGGTGGGAGTTGAGAAGGTTTCGGGGGACGGGGAATTTGAACGTCGCGCGCGAGCGAGAGGGCCTGTTGGCGACTCGGTGGTGAGAGGCCCGTCGGCTTGCGCCGATGGCTCTTTGAGCGCACGCTCGCTGGCGCTTCGCGTCTCGTTGTTGGATGGTTCGTACACTCGCGTTGTGTTGAGTATTGAACGTAGGCCGCTGGTGATGGGATTGGTGCTGGGGGGGTTGAGCGCGCTGATGTTCGCGTTGTCGTTCCCGGGGGTGAGCTGGTGGCCCCTCGCGTTCGTGGCGATCACGCCCTTGGTGGTGCTGGCGATGCGGACGGAGAAACCGGCGCGGAGCGCGCTGGGGGTATTCGTCGCGTGGCTGCCGGCGCTCGGGTATTTGCAGCAGTTCGCGTGGACGAGCTCGGTGGCGGGGTTTTTCCCGCTGGTGCTCTACACGGCGCTGTACCCGGCGGCGTTTGTGTGGATCTTCGGGCGGTTGTGCGGGCGATTCGCGAAGCGGCCGATGGTGTGCGCAATCGTGATCGCGCCGGTGCTCTGGACCGGGCTTGAGGTGCTGCGCGGGGAGATCGTGTGGCACGGATATCCGTGGTATTTGGCGGGACAGCCGACGGTGGCGTGGGACTGCTATTCAGGAACCGCATCTGTCATTGGCATGTATGGCGTCGGCTGGATGACGCTTGTCGCGAGTAGCGGACTTGCTGTGGGGCTGGGGTCGGCGCGAAGCGCAAGGCGTGCGTCACGTCTGGCGGCGTCATCCATCGCTCTCGCAGCGATTCTCGGCGGCTGTGCGATCGGATCCTGCGCGACGATGTCAGAGGCGAAGAGCCTCATCCGCCGGATCAATACTGGTCCTTTAGTCAGGATCGCCGTGGTCCAGACCAACGTGCCGCAGAGCATAAAAAATGAATGGACCTTCGAGAAGGCGGCGGATGACTTTGCGCGGTTCTTGAAGCTCAGCCAGGAAGTCGCGCAGCAGCAGCCGAAGCCGGACTTGATCATCTGGCCGGAGACGATGTTTCCCGGCATGGCGCTGAACGCGGAGGCGATCGAAGCGCAGCGGAAGTCGGGATTGGGATTCCGCGGCTCGGGTCAGCCGCTGACGGTGTTCTACGATGCGCTGCTGGAGTTCCAGCAGTCGCTCGGCGTCCCGATGCTGGTCGGGTCGGAAGCGATCGAGGGACTGAAGTTCATCACGAACGAAGACGGCTCGGTGAAGATCGAAACGAGCGCGCGATACAACAGCGCGTTCCTGATTCGCGGCGGAGTGGTGGCGGAGCGCTACGACAAGATGCACCTCACGCCCTTCGGCGAGGAGATGCCATACATCTCGGCGTGGCCCTGGCTCGAGAAAAAGCTGATGGCGATCGGGGCGGAGGGGATGAGCTTCGAGCTCAGGCGTGGAACGAGCCCGACCGTCTTCGAAGTGCCGATTGCGAGACACGGTCGCGGGACGGAGGAACGAAGCGCGGCGCGGTTCGTCGCGCCGATCTGTTTCGAGACAACACTGACAGGGTTGTGCCGAGCGCTGGTGTTCGGCGGCGCCTCGCCCCACGACCGCCGCGCCGAGCTCATGGTCAACATCACGAACGACGGCTGGTTCTACACCTGGCGCGGCGGGCGCGAGTGCCATATGCAGTTCGCGCGGTGGCGGTGCATCGAGCTGGGCACGCCGATGGTGCGGGCGGCGAATACCGGAGTCTCGTGCGTGATCGATTCGGTCGGGTATGTCATGGATCGCAGGCCCCAGCAGTGGTTCAAGAATGCGGACACGCCGATCGAAGGTGTCCTGACGGTTGATGTGCCTCTGGGAATGGGGGGGCCAACGGCGTATGTCCGCTGGGGTTGGGTCTTCCCGTGGGTTTGTCTTGGGGCCGGCGCGATCCTGACGATGTTGGCGTTCGTACCACGTCGCGGCGGGTCGAAGTCGTACGCGACGGCGGGAGCGGGCACGAACGGAGCTAAGAGTTCATGACGAAGGGCACGACAGAGCGACGGACGCGGGCGACGGTGATTCTCCTGGTGGGAGCGTCGGTCGGGCTCGCGATTGCGGGGTGCAAGGGCGGGGACGGCGCCAAGGGCGGGCAGGTCCGGGACGGTGTCGCGGGTGATGGCGGTTCGGCGCCGGCTGTGGCGCCGATCACACCCGCCGCGACGACGACGCCGGCACCGGTCGCGCAGGTGAACCGCTCGGCGATGCGGGAACGGGCGATCTCCATCCTCGTGGACGCGGGTCTATCGCGCGATCCGCTCATGCGCGCGAACGCGCTGGAGGGATTGATCCCAGCGCCGAAGCGGCTCGAACCGATGGCGCGGGCGGCCATCGGCGACGAGAACATCGGCGTGCGCTACGCGGCGTGTATTGTCATCGGGAAAACGAAACTGTGCGACGCGGCGTCGAACGTCGAGCCGCTGCTGAGAGATCCGGACCCGCGCGTCGCGGCGGGGGCGATGTACGCGCTCACGCGGTGCGGTCGGTCGGTGAACCTCACGCCGTTGTCGCGGGATCTGCAGCACCCGGACATGCGCGTTCGGAGCGAAGCGGCGCGCGTCCTCGGGGAGATCGGGAACGCGTCGGCGGCGCCGATGCTGCGGGCGGCGGCGGGGCGGGCGGATATCGGATCGCCGCTGGAGAACAAGCTGTTCCGGCTGCAGGTGGCGGAGGCGCTCGTGAAGCTCGGCGAACTCGACATGGGGGACACGGTTCGTGCGGCGTTGCTCCCGGCCTCGCGGAATGATTACGAGTGCTCGCTGCTCGCGGCGCAGATTCTGGGGGAACTCAAGGACCACCGGGCGGTGCGTGACCTGATCCGGGTGATCGAGCTCAGGGAGGAAACGACCGGTCCAGCGGCGCCGCCCAACTCGCCCAGAACGAAAGCGGCCGAGGGTCCGTACGTGCACCCGAAGGAGCTGCGCCTGGCCGCGGCGGGGGCGCTCGGCAAGATGGGTTACGGCGACGGCGTGTATGTCGCGATTGAAAATGCGGGTGATTCGGACCCGATGATCCGGGAGTTGTGTGCCGCGGTGATGGGCGCTGCAGGGAACGGGCAGACGCTCGGCGAACTGGCGAAGCTGATGGACGATCCCGAGGCCCGGGTGCGTCTGTCGGCGGCGGCTGCGGCGCTGCGGTTGCTGGACAAGGCGGGGTGAGGATTGTGGGTATCCGCGGCGGGCGCTTCGTGAGTTGACATCCGGGGTTTGGGTGGGGTACCACTCTGCGTTTCCGGGGCATCTCAGCCTCGGGTGGAACCGGGTCGCTGGCGACCGGTCTATACGTGTCGGGAGTCCGTTTGCTTTCGCCCTTTCCGTGGGGGGGCTGGGGGCGACGGATCGGGTTGAGGAGCCGAGCCTTGCATATTGTCACGAAGTTCCTGGTGGTTGTCGCAGCCGTGCTGAGCGTGCTGCTGGCGGGCTTGGCGATCGCGTACACGAGCAACGCGGACCGGATCCGGCGCGAGATCGGCGCGGAGAAGGACCGCTCGGCGAAGGCCGAGGCGCAGGTCGCGGAAATCAACGCGCAGGCGGACAGCGAGCGGAACGCGCTGCAGACGAAGATCGCGTCACTCGAATCGTCGATCACTGAGCTTTCCGGCCAGGTGGCGCGGTTCCAGAGCGAGAACGCGGGGCTGCGGGCCGAGTCGAATGAGCTCCGCCAGGCATCGGCGACGCACAGCTCGCAGATCGACCAGTTCACGGCGGTCGTGCAGACGTATGCCGAGTTGAACAAGGCGCAGTCGGAGGAGCTTGCGAAGCTCCGTGATCGCGAGTTGCAGAATGCCCGGCGCGAGATCGAGCTTTCGGACCGGATCAACGACCTCTCGAGCCAGCTCGAGGTGTGCACCGAAACTGGACGCAGCCTTCAGGAGCAGCTCGTCACCATGCGCGACGACCTCGCCCGGGCCCAGGCCGGCGGCGCCGCCGCGGCGGCTGGAGCGGGAGAGATGGGCGGCCCGATCCGCGCGCCGCGTGATTTCCGGGCCCGCGTCGTCAGCGTCCAGAAGGCCGCTGACGGCACCGTGATGATCGGCATCGACGCCGGGGCCAACGATCAACTCCGCGAGCGGATGAAGCTTAGCGTCGTCCGGGACCAGTTCCTGGCGACGATGATCCTGACCAAGGTCGATGCGAACGAGGCGGTCGGCCGCGTGGACCTCGTGAACCCCCATGCGGGAACCGAGATCAAGGTCGGCGACGTCGTCCAGGCCGGCGCCCTGTAACCCGAGCGGCAGAAAGGAATCAGCATGAGCCAGTTCGGGATGCAGATGCCGGGGTCGCAGCGGACAAGGTCGTCAGGACCCAACGTGTACTCGGCGCTGATGCTCGTCGCCGTCGTCTGCCTGCTGGGGGCCGTGATCGTGGTCTTCCGGGCCGGGATGATGGTCGGCCCCGGCGGCGACTTCATGGGGGCCTTCCAGATCCACCCGAGCGGGCAGGTCAAGCTCGGGAAATAGGCTCAACTTCGCCCATTCGCGTTTTTATTGGAACGAATGGACGAGCGACCCCCATCTGACAACCGATTGAAGAGTCTGTAAGGTGTGCCACGACGGAACGTGGCCTGGTCTCCCGTTGTCCATGGAGGGCGCGGGTTTATGCACGCGAGGGCCGCGATGCTGGAGCGTAAGCCTGTGCTCTTTGATTCGCTGCTGAGCTGGTTCAGCGTGGACATGGGGATCGACCTTGGGACGTGCAACACCCTCGTGGCGGTGCGCGGCGAGGGGATCGTCCTCAACGAACCGTCCGTCGTCGCCGTCAAGAAGGGCACCAACCGCGTCCTCAACAACGGCATGGCCGTCGGTTGGGCCGCCAAGGAAATGCTCGGCAAGACCCCAGGCTCCATCAGCGCCATCCGCCCCCTCAAGGACGGCGTCATCAGCGACTTCGACATCACCGAGGCGATGCTCAGCTACTTCATCCGCAAGGTGACCGGCCGCTCCAAGCTCCTCGGCCTCTTCGGACCCCGCGTCGTCATCGCCGTCCCCAGCGGCATCACCGCCGTCGAGAAACAAGCCGTCGAGCAGTCCGCCATCCGCGCGGGCGCTCGCCTCGTCTACCTCGTCGAGGAGCCCATCGCCGCCGCCATCGGCGCCGGTCTCCCCTTCAGCGAGCCCACCGCCTCGATGATCGTGGACATCGGCGGCGGCACGACCGAAGTGGCCATCATGTCGCTCGCGGACATCGCGACCTGCGAGAGCGTCCGCACCGCCGGGGACGACCTCGACGAAGCGATCATGAACCACATGAAGAAGACCTACAACCTCATGATCGGCGAGCAGACCTCCGAGCGCATCAAGATCGAGATCGGCTCCGCCGCCCCAGTCGGCGAGGAGCGCACCATGGAAGTCCGCGGCCGCGACATGGTCTCGGGCCTCCCGCGCAAGACCGTCGTCACCAGTGAAGAGATCCGCGAAGCCCTGCAGGAGCCCGTGAACTACATCGTCGAAGCCGTCACGCGCACCCTCGAGCGCGCCGAGCCCGAGCTCGCCGCGGATCTTGTCGGCAACGGCATCATGCTCGCCGGCGGCGGCGCGCTCCTCCGCGGCCTCGACGTCGTCATCCAGAACGCCACCGGCCTCGAAGTCAAGATCGCCGAGGACCCCTTGACCTGCGTGGCCCGCGGCACGGCGATCTTCCTCGACAACCTCGAGCAGTGGAAGGACACGCTCGAGAGCAACGTGGACGCCTGACCCCCCGGCCTCGCCGTTTCTCTCGCGACGACGCACCGGACGACCCAGCATGCCGCGACGAATGCCCAGCCCTCGTGTGCTCCTCACGGGGTTCATGCTGGCGCTGTTCCTGTTGACCCTTCTCCCCTCGCGCTGGACCGGCTGGGTCACCTCCTTCAGCGGCCCCTTGAACACGCTCGTGACGCCCGTGAGCTGGCCCTGGTCCGAGCTCTCGCGCCGCCTCCGCCACGGACCCCGCGGCGTCGAGGACCTCCCCGCCGAGCTCGCCGAGAAGCACCGCCAGGTCGAGTTTTGGCGGGGCGAAGCCCTCGCCGCCCGCGAGCGCGAGAAGCGCCTCGAAAGCACCATCGAAGCCCTGCAGCGCGCCTCCGCCGCCGGCGGGCGCGCGAGCTTCCGCGTCCTCGAAGCGTCGCGCGTCGGGATGAGCGTCGAGTCCGGCACGATCCAGGTCCGCCGCGGTTCGCGCGACGGTGTCGAAGTCGGGGCTGTCGCGACGCCCATCGCCTCGCCGCAGCACCTTCTGGGCCTCGTCTCGCAGGCCGGCCCGATGGTCAGCCAGGTGCAGCTCATCAACGACACTCGATCATCCATGGGTCTCATCGAAGTCGCCCTCGTCCCCGACGGCGTCGTCACCGACTCGCAAGTCTCCGAAGCCCCGCGCTGCCAGCTCCGCATCGAGCGCGACGGCTCCCTCTCCGGCGAGCTCAGCTCCGAATCCGCGGGCCTCGTCTCCGAGGGCCCCGGCGGCGCGCTCGCGTTCCTCTCCGACCCGCACTGGCCCGAGGCAGCCCAGATGCTCATCGTCGGCCGCATCGCCCAGATCAAGTCCGGCGATGACCCCCTCTGGAAGCGCGTCGTCGTCCGCCCCGAGATCGACCTCTCTCGCGTCTCCGGCGTCGTCCTCCGAATCCCGGTCAGTGGGGGAGGCGGCAGCGGCGGGGGAGCGGCGGGGACAGGGGGAGCGGGGGGGTCGCAGCGATGAACCGATGGGGCTTCGCCATCGCGCTGTGGATCACCCTCGGCCTCGAGATGGGCCTGCGTGATGCGCTGGCCCTCGGCAACACCGGCATCTCCCCGAGCTTCGCGATG
>DASZQL010000087.1:0-16009 GCA_035549675.1 Phycisphaerales bacterium
GACGGACGAGCAGCTCGCGCGCACGGGCGTGACGGTCGCCGAGACGGATCGCGGCGGGGACATCACGTACCACGGCCCGGGACAGCTCGTCGTCTATCCGATCCTCGACCTCAACGCGCTGAATCTGAACCTGCACGGCTATATGCGCATGCTCGAACGGATCGTGATCGACGTGTGCGCGGGATTCGGGGTGAAAACACGGTGCGAGCGCGGAGCGACGGGAGTGTGGACGGGTGAGCCGGGTGCGGACGAGGGGGGAGCGAAGATCGCTGCGCTCGGCGTGCGCGTCCGGCGATGGGTCACGATGCACGGCCTCGCGCTCAATGTCACGACCAATCTGGATCACTTCGGGCTGATCGTGCCCTGCGGCTTGCACGGGCGCGCGGTGACGAGCCTGGAGCGCGAACTCGGCGCCAGGTGCCCGACCATAGCGCAGGTCAAGGATGCGATGAGGGAAGGATTTGTGGGAGCGGCGAACGCGTCCAACCTTCGATGCGGCGCCGGCGACTAAGAAACACGCACCCTCACGCTCGCGTCTCGTTCAACCGCTTACAGTTTGAGGTCCTCGCGGACGTCGTCCGTGATGTCCGCGCCCTTGGGGCACTTGAGGACGGGGCGCGAGAGCATGTCGCGGACGAGGGCGAGGGGCGTGTCCTTCTTGAGTTCCTCCTCGGCCCCGGTCGAGGCGAAGACGAAGTCGAAGCCCTTCTGCTCGGCGATGGCGATCGCCGAAGCCCGGGCCATGCCGTACGCCTCCGAGAGCTGCTCGGCGACCTTCTTCTCGACCTGCTGGATGATCTCCTGCTGCGTCTGGGCGTACTCGCGCTGGAGGCGCATGAACCTGTCGCGGTTCGCGGCGAAATCGGGATCGTCGCGCGGCATGCCGCGGAGCTTGGTCTCCAGTTCCTTGCCCTGCTCTTCGAGGGGGTTGAGCTTGTCCTTGCGGAGCGTCTCCTCGAACTCGGTCCGCGCCGGCTTGAAACGGTCGGAGTCCATGAGGTCGTCAGCGATTTTGACGACCGCGCAGACGGCGATTTTGGGCGAGCCGCTGTCGGGGAGCGAGGCGCTCGCGCCGCGGCCCACTCCGGCGCTCAGGGCAACGACAAGAGCCAGACAAACGACGGCCCAGAGCGCGATCCGTTCGAACGATTTCATGGGAACTCCTGGTTGGGCGGGCGGGGCGCGGAGGGGACGAGATCGGGGAAGTCGCTTCGCGCGGGAACCCGCAGCGGATAGAGTAGCCGTGCCGCGGCCTTTTCGGTGCGGCTGAAGGGGAGATTTCCGTGCGCGACCAAAGGCTCGACAAGCTCGCCGAAGTGATCGTGGGATACTCGACCGGGGTCAAGAAGGGCGACCTGGTGGCGATCCGCGCCGACCCGGTCGCCATGCCGCTGATCGTGGCGACGTTCGAAAAAGTGCTCAAGGCCGGCGGGCATCCCTTCTACCTGCCCGAGAGCGAGGAGCTGCTCGACGTCTTCATGGCGCACGCGAGCGACGAACAGCTCTCGTACCTCTCGCCGATCGACATGCACCGCATCGAGGTGATCGACGTCGCGATCGCCTTCTGGGCCGAGACGAACACGAAGCACATGGGCAAGGTGGACCCGTCGAAGCCCGCGCGCCGCGCGGCATCGCGCCAGCCGTACATGAGCCGCTTCATGGAGCGCGCCGCGACGAAGAAGCTGCGCTGGTGCGGCACGGCCTATCCGACTCATGGCGCGGCCCAGGACGCCGAGATGAACCTCGACCAGTTCGCCGACTTCGTCTTCCGCGCGGGGCTGCTCCATCTGCCCGACCCCGCCGCGGCGTGGCGCGCGATCGACGAGCGCCAGCAGAAGATCGCCGACTGGCTCAACAAGAAGAAGGAAGTTCACTTCCGCGCCCCGGCGCCGCCCGGCAAGAAAGAAGGCACGGACCTGACGGTAAGCGTCGACGGCTCGACGTGGATTAACTGCTCAGGCCACGAGAACTTCCCGGACGGTGAAGTTTTCGCCGGGCCCAAGGGCGTCGAGGGAGTCGTGAACTACACCTTCCCGGCGGTGTACCAGGGGCGCGAAGTGCAGGGCATCCGCCTCAAGTTCAAAGGCGGCAAGGTCGTCGAAGCGAGCGCCGACAAGAACGAAGAGTTCCTGCACCGGATGCTCGACCTCGATGAGGGCGCGCGGACGCTCGGCGAGATCGCGATCGGCACGAACTACTCCATCAAGGACTTTACCCGCAACACACTCTTCGATGAGAAGATCGGCGGGACGTTCCACGCCGCGGTGGGCGCCGGGTACCCGGAAAGCGGGAACTCGAATCAGTCCGGACTTCACTGGGACATGGTCTGCGATCTCCGGCCCGGCAAGAACTACGAGGGCGGCACGATCGATGCCGACGGCGAGGTTTTCCATCGCGGCGGGCAGTTTGTCCGCGAAGAATGGCGCGGATGATCGCGCGGCGCTTCTCTTTCCGCTCGGCGCGGGTAGAGTGAATCCGAAGGGGTTCACTGGCGGGAAGAGGATGCCACGACATGATGCATCGGCGTGAGTTCATCGGGCGCGGCTTGGCGGCCGTCGCGATGGGATTGGCTTCGCGGCGGATCATCGCGGCGGACCGGGGCGTGCTGAACGGCCCGTCCATCGGCGCGATGCCGGGTCCCATCGACCCCAACTCCACCCGGCCCTTCCGGCCTGTCATGGTCGGCCCCGGCGAATCCGTGCTCGTGGACGGAATGCCCTTCGCGCCGTGGTTCACGGGCGACGACTTCGCGAACCCGACCATCCCGTTCCACTTCAGCGAAACGCAGACGATGCCCGGCGGCGTGCCGCCCGAGCCCCAGGAACAGACGGACGTCGTGATCGTCGGCGGCGGTGTGGGTGGCCTCGCCACGGCGTACGCGCTGCGGCACCGGCACCCCGTGGTCTTCGAGGTGCACCGCCGTTTCGGGGGCGTGTCGCAGGGCGAAACCTGGAACGGCGTGAACTACTCCCTGGGCGGCGCCTACGGCATCATTCCCGACAAAGGCAACTTCATCGATCAGATCTATTCCGAGATGGGCCTCTACAAAGTCTCGCGCATCGACGCGGGCGAAAACCCCACGGAGTACTACGGCAAGATTCTCGAGGACTACTTCGACGTGCCGGGGAGGCCGCCGGAAGAGGCCGCGGCATTCAAGCGGTACCGCGAAGTCGTCATCGACATGGCGGAGAACCACTACCCCGACATCCCGCTCCCCAAGGGCAAGGACAACCAGTGGATCATCGAGCTCGACGGGCGCACGTTCAAGGAAGACCTCGAGCAGCGGATGGCGCCGCACAAGATCCCTGTGGCGCTGGTGCAGGCGATCCAGGGGTATTTCTATTCGTCGTTCAATGCCGGGTGGGAGCAGATCTCCGCGGCGAGCGGATGGAACTTCGTAGCGGCTGAGGAATACGGCCGCATCGTCTTCCCCGGTGGGAATGCCGGGCTGACCGACGCGCTCTGGCAGCGCGTTCGGGATGTCGAGCAGAAGGCGTACGGGCGTTCGGGTGTGATGCTCCGCGCCGGCTGCCGCGTGGTCGACGTACGGGTAATGAAGACGGGCAAGCTGATCGTGACCTATCGCGAGGGCGATGGGCCGTTCCGCTCGATGATCGCCAGGCGCGTCGTGATGTGCTGCCCCAAGCACATCGCGCGGAACATCCTGCGGCCGATGCAGGACCTCGACCCCGAGAAGTTCGACGCGCTGCACAGCATCGAGACCAACTCGTACCTCGTCGCGAATGTGCTCCTCAACGCCGCCATCAAGCGAGACTTCTACGACCTCTTCCTTCTCGGTGACGGCAACTTCCCGACCACGCCCAACGAGTTCGAGGAGCGCCCCGCGGTGACCGATGTGGTCTCTGGTCACTTCACCCGCGGCGCGGGGATTGCGCCGAGCGTGCTCACGCTCTATTGGCCGCTCCCCAGCAGCATCGGCCGTCGATGGCTGATCCGCGACGACGTGTGGGTGCGGTTCACGACCGACATCGTGCCCCAGATCCGGCGGATTCTGGGCCTGCTCGACGTGCCCGAATCGGCGGTGCGGCAGGTCCGTATGACGCGCTGGGGCCACGCCTTCCCCGTCGCGGAATGGAACCGCATCGCGGACGGGACGTGCGAGAAGATCCAGAGGCCCATCGCGGGCAAAGTGTTCTTCGTGAGCCAGGACAACTGGCTCCTGCCGGCGGTGGACAACACGCTCCTGGACTGCGGCATCTACGTGCCGCAGATCGAGGCGGGGCTATAGAAAACGCATTTCGGTCGTGCACCACTAGAGCCCCTCGCGCGAGCGAGAAGGCCCTGGGCCGGGCGCCGTGGCTCCATCGGTGAGTTCATCAAGGGTCGAACCGAGCGGAACGGCGGTCTTTGGGGATTCCGTGAAGTTCCCGTGCGCGGCATCCTTTTCGCTCCCGGACGTTACCATTGGGACTCACAGGAAGGACCGGGTGTTCGTCGGCGATGCCGCCACGGATGTTCGGCCCCGGCCCGGGACGGTGACTCCCCGGAAGAACTGGAAAGGGATTCGCCGTGCTGATCCGCTCACTGATCCTGGTTGGCGCCGTAGTGCCGATGTCGCTGGCGGCGGGGATTGAACGCTCGGCGGTCGCGGAGCCGACCGCGACCTCCGTCTCGGCGTCGTCTGAATCGTCGCCGACGATCGACGCCAAGTCGAAGGAAGTGTTTGACGCGATCAGCGCGTTCTACGACAAGCAGAACTCGATCAGCTCGAATGCCGTTCTGAAGGTCAACTTCAGCGGACCGATGGGCAAGCAGGAACAGACGGTCAACTCCACACTGGCCGTGACGCGCCCCAACAAGTTGGCCTATTCCGCCGTCGGCACCCAGACGGGTGATCAGAAGCTGGTCTGCGACGGGTCGAAGATCTGGTCGTCGATGAAAGCCGGCGGGGGGATGCTCAACGTGTACTCCGAGGACGTCGCTCCCGAAACGTTTGAGGGGGTGCGCCGTCACCCTGACCTGGCGCTCTTTGACGGCGGCGCGGGTCAGCTCGACATGTTCATGGCATTTCTCACGCCCGATGCGGGCATGGCGTCGGTCCAGAATGTGAAATCGGCGGAGTACCTGGGCGAACAAGAGTCGGAGGGCTCCAAGCACCACCGCATCAAGCTGACTCGCGTCATGAGGGAGCTTCCGGGGATGCCCGAAGTGCCCTGCGAGCTTTGGGTGCAATCGGGCGATTCACCGTGGATTCTCCGAATCATCATGGACGCCGACGCTTTTTCCGCTGTACTCGCCCCCCAGACCGGTGGCGCGCGGATCGAGATGACGGCGACGCTGAGCGATTGGAAAGCCGGCGATGTCCCGGCCGACCGTTTCGCCTTCACGCCTCCCTCGGACGCGCAGAAGGTCACCTCCGTCATGAAGCACATCAAGACCATGATGGGCCAGCCCGAGACGGACGCGATGGGCATGACCGGCAAGCCCGCGCCGGAGGTCGAGGGCAAGCTCCTCGACGGCACGACGGTCAACCTCGCCCAGCACAAGGGCAAGGAGGTTGTGGTTCTCGATTTCTGGGCGACGTGGTGCCCGCCCTGCAAGAAAGGCCTGCCGATCCTCGCGGACGTCGTGAAGTCGTACAAGGACAAGGGCGTCGTGCTGTACGTCGTGGACAACGGCGAGGCCGAGTCCAAGGTGAAGGCGTATTTCGATCGCGCCAAGCTCGACGTGAAGGTGATGCTGGACGGCAACAAGAGCATCGCCGCGAAGTTCGGCGTCGGTCCGATCCCCCACTCGGTGTACATCGACAAGGACGGCGTCGTGCGCGACGTCGAGGTCGGCATCGCCAACGGGAGCGACGAGGACATCCGCAAGGCCTTTATCGCGGCGATCGAGAAGGCGCTCGCCGCTGGCGGATCGACTCCCGAGAAGAAGTAAACGGAAACGCGCGCCGATCGCCGATCCGTTCACGGTCCCATGACCGACAGACCCGCGCACAAACCCGTGCTGCTCGACGAAGTCGTGCAGATGCTCGACCCGCGCGCGGGCGAAACGGTGGTGGACTGCACCGCCGGGCTGGGCGGCCACGCCTCGGCCCTCGCCGAGCGGATCGGGCCAACGGGCACGCTCGCGCTCAACGATCTGGACGCGGGCAATCTCGCGCGGGCCGCCGTGCGGGTCCGCGCACTTCCCAACAGCCCTAAAGTCGTCGAGCTGCGCGGGAATTACGCGGACGTGCCCCGACGGTTGCGCGAGCTTGGCCTCGCCGCGCATGTTGTGCTAGCGGACCTCGGGTTTTCTTCGAACCAGGTCGAGGACGCCTCCCGGGGCCTGAGTTTCGGACGTGAAGGCCCCCTCGACATGCGTCTCGACCCCACCGGACCCACCACGGCGGCACATCTTGTGAACTCGTTGCCGGAGGCCGAGTTGGCCGAGTTGATACAGGAGTTCGGCGAAGAACGGCACGCCCGGCGGATCGCACGAAAACTTGTCGCCGAACGTGAGGTGTCGCCGATAGAAACGACGGCTCGGTTGGCCTCGATTCTTCGCACTGTGGTCGGGTTCGGTCAGGGCATCGACCCATCGACCCGGACCTTCCAGGCGCTGCGGATCGCGGTCAATGACGAGCTGGGCAGTCTGCGGTCGCTGCTGGAGTCGATCGCACGGTCGGTAGCCGCGGGCAGCGGCGGGGTCGGGAAGCCCGGGAGCTGGCTCGCTCCGGGCGCACGGGTGGGCATCATCAGCTTCCACTCGCTGGAGGATCGTCCCGTGAAGAATGCGTTCAGCGAGCTGGTGCGGCGGGGACTCGCCGAGCCTCTTTCGAAGAAGCCCGTGACCGCCGGAGACGCGGAGCTGGCGGACAATCCACGCGCGCGATCGGCCAAGTTTCGCGCGATCCGCGCCCCCGGTTCAGGCGTGGTATAAGGCAGGACTCGCATTCGGCGGCCACGGCCGGCCGTCGTCGGAAATCATCGCACAGATCTGAGCAGGCAAGGACGCTGACCATGACCCGTGAACAGAAACTCGCCCTGATCCTCGGCTTCGCCCTCGTCCTCGTCGTGGGCGTGCTCGTCTCCGATCACCTGAGCAGCGCCGGGAAGCAGCAGCTGGGGCGCGTGGAGCCGAACAAGGACCTCGGCACCGGCACGCTCGATGAGCCGGGCCTCGGCCGCAACCTTGCATTCCTGAACGAGCCCAAGCCTACGGTCATCAACACGTCCGACATTCGCGAGAAGAACATCACGTCCGAGCCGTTGCCGAAGGTCGATAATGGTCCCGAAGTGAAACAGGCGCCTCGGGATCCGTTCATGGACCGCGTGGCGAACAACTTCAATGGCGCGACGAACGATCTGTTGAACGGCAAGACGCCGCACGGCGTGTACCAACTCGATCCCGTCGAGCCCGTGACCCAGGTCGAGAAGAAGCCCAGCGAGCGTACGCACACGATCGCCGAGGGCGACACGCTCTGGTCGATCGCGACGAGGTACTACGGCTCCGGCGCCGCCCACAAGAAACTCGCCGAGTACAACGCCTCGCGCCTCGGTTCGTCCGGTGAGCTGCGCGTCGGCGCTTCGCTTCTGATCCCCACCGCCGAGCAGCTTGGCCTGCAGACCGCCGCGACCCACGTCGCCTCGAACGAATCATCGTCCGAGCCCGCGACCCATAAGGAAGCCGAAAAGAAGCCCGAAACCACCGACAAGCCCGGCACCTACACCGTGAAATCCGGCGACACGCTCGCCGGCATCGCCCGCAAGACGCTCGGGTCCGCCGGCCGCTGGGAAGACATCCTCGCCCTCAACACCTCGAAAATCGACGACGAGACCTCGATCCCGCCTGGCACCGTGCTCAAGCTGCCCAAGCGCTAAGCGACACCCGCAACGATTCGCCGCCGCGGTCTCGACTGATCGACCGCCCCGGAACCCCGCATGTTCGCCAAGCTCGCCGCACTCATTCTGATGCTGGGGTTGACGGCGTCGGGGATGCTCGTGATCCGCCAGCAGCGCCTGCAGGCGGTCTCCGAAATGACTTCGTCCACCGAGCGGGCCGCGAACTTCGACCGGGCGCTGTGGCGGGTGCGCGTGAAGATCAGCCGCGCCATCACACCGGCCAAGGTGCGCCAGATGGCCGCCGCGCTCGGACCGATGAAGCCGATCGAAGCCGAGTGGGGGGCTCGCCCGGTGTGGTGCGAGCCGGACCTTGATCTTGCGTCGGCATCCGCCGCGACGCCGCCCCGCGCCAAGGGCGCGAAGATGACCCCGCATGTGGATCAGCGCGTCGCCCGCGCCGGAGACGACGAGTGAACCCTTCGTCCGCCTCGTCCCCGGCTCCCCGCGCCCGACCCGTCGAAACCGGAACCAAGTCAACCCGCATCGACCGTGTCGGCCGCATCGTGCTCGGCGCGGTCACCCTGATCCTGCTCGTGGTCTTCGCGCGCGTCGTGCAACTCCAAGTCGCGCCGAGCGCCGCCCTCCGCGAGCACATCGACCAGCGCATCAGCCGCAACGCCGAGCAGGGCCCCCGCGGCGATCTCCGCGACCGGCGCGGCCGCCTCCTCGCCGCGACACGCCAGGGGTTCCGTATCTTCGTCGATCCCACGCTCCTCAAGCCGCCCTATGGCGACACGATCCGCTCCCTCGCGCGCATCACCGGGCTTCCCGACGAAACCGTGGGCGATCGTCTGAGCCGCGCGCTCGACGAGAACGTCAAGCGCGCCGGAACCGACGCCAAACCCATCCGCTACGTCTCCATCGGCGGCGTGCTGCCCGACAACAAGGTCGAGGAAGCACGACGGCTCGAACTCCCGGGCATCGCCCTCGAGCCGCGCCCCGTCCGCGAGCCGGCGATCGACGACCCCTCGCTCGCGCCGCTCGTCGGCGTCGTGGGCATCGACGACGACGGCCTCCTCGGCGCCGAGCGCACCTTCGACGAGACCATGCGCCCCGTGGATGGCAAGCTCAGCTACGTCCGAGACTCACGCGGCGAGCCGATGTGGATCCCCGAGGGCGGCTACATCGCGCCGCAGCGCGGCGGCGATGTTCGTCTCAGTATCGACACCGTCCTCCAGCAGATCGCGTCGGAGGAACTCGCGAAGGGCGTCGAGCGCGCCGACGCCGCGGGCGGCCGCCTGCTGATGGTGGATCCCGTCAGCGGCGAAGTGCTCGCGATGGTGGACCAGACGCGCGAGGCCCGCGGGCTCGTCGACTGGAAGAAGGGCGATCACCTCAATACCGACGGCCACCGCGTGCGCTACCGCACGATCCTCGGCTCGGCGAAGAACGCCAAGACCCCGCTCTCGATGCACCGCAACCGCTGCGTCGAGGACGTCTACGAGCCGGGCTCGACATTCAAGCCCTTCATCTGGTCCGTGCTGACCGAGCGCGGCTACTGCAAGCCGGGCGAAACGTTCAATACCCATGACGGCCACTGGACCACCGACTTCGGACGGCACATCGCCGACGTCACGCCGCGGGACGTGTGCACGTGGCGCGAGGTGCTCGTCTACTCGTCGAACATCGGCATGGTGCAGGGCGCCTTCCGCCAGCCCTACAAAGAAACGCACGCCGATGTGCTGCGCTTCGGCTTCGGCACGAAGACCGGCATCGGCCTGCCGGGTGAGTCGAACGGCATCGTGACCCGCGAGAAGGACTGGAGCAAATACACCCAGAGTTCCATCCCCTCGGGCTACGAAATCGCCGTGACCCCGATGCAGATGGTCCGCGCCTTCAGCATCTTCGCTCGCGAGGGCGACCTGGCGGGCACGATCCCCGAGCTGCGCCTGACCGCCGCGACGCCCGACACAGTCGCGACGGAACTCCGCCGGCGCGTCCTGCCCCCCTGGGTGGTGACCGAAGCGCGCGACGCGATGAAGCACGTCGCCGAGAACATGGAAACGCGCGTCGCGCAGTATTTCAAGGAAGACGCGAAGTGCCCGTACACGATGTTCGGCAAGTCTGGCACCGCCGAGATCCCGCGCCCCGGCGGCGGCGGCTACTTCGACGACCAGTACAACTCCAGCTTCATCGTCGCGGCCCCCTTCGATCACCCGCGCATTGTTGTGCTCGCGATCATCGATGACCCCGGTCCCGAAATGATCGCCAAGCGCATGCACTACGGCTCGGCGGTCGCCGGGCCGGTGATCCGCCAAGTCGTCCGGCGCTCGCTGGAGTATCTGGGCGTCCCCGCTCCGGTCACGGAAGAGGACACGAAGATCGAGCACGTGGCATCGGCGCACGGCGGCGCGCGTGATCTCGCGACTTCCGACGACGATCAGTGAATGGCGAAAAGGGGCCGGCCCGTTCCCCGCGGCGGCGCTGAACCGACACCAACCGCATGACAACGAGCCGGACCCGGTGTCGGCGCGGCGAACGATTTTCCCGCCCGCCGGGCCGTCAATCGGTCTTCGGTTGTCGATCCGCAAGCGGCGGGGGCTGCGTCATCAGCGCCCGCCGCGGCCCTCTCCGGTGTGTTCAGGAGAGGGTGGAGGAGGAAACGATGTTGAACCGGTCACTCATCCGAAAGCGCATCCTGAGTTGAGTTTTGCCGCGTTGCGCGCGGCTCGATCTCGTAGAAAGAGTAGATGGACCGGCGGAGTGTTGACGACGCAAGATCATCCACCGGCGCCTTCACCGTCGGCGCATTCTTCAGATCGGCGGCATCTTTTTCGATCGCGAACAGGATCTTTTCCGTCCGGACGATCACATCCCAGGGCACCCCATTCTTCGAGGCAGCCGTCCCTTTGGCATTGCCGGACGAAACGATGACGAAGCGCACGCGACCCGAGCGGTCGATCACCGCGTCGTTGATCGAACCGAAGGGCTGCTCATCGCCGGAACGAACCGGCGCCCCAATAAAGTCCTTGAGCAGGATGTACCGAGGAATGGCCGTGCGCAGCTCATCCGGCGACAAGGGTGTCGAGCCGCTCCATACCGGAACGCCTTCATCGTTTCTGAGCACAAGCGCCGATTCGTCCGACGTCACCCGGGAGGCGATATCGACGCCGGCGCGGGTTGTCGGCGCCGAGGTGACTTCGACCTGGTCACCTTCTTTCGGCATGTAGGACTGGCGCGCGATGTACCACGACGGCCCCAGAATCACCGTGCGCTCGCTCTGGCTGCCGTCGACCGCGAGACGGAGTCGCGTGCACGTGTCGCCGATGGACGCATCGGGGCGCCGGTCGACGCTGAGCACCTTTCCCGTCATCGTGACCGTGCGGCGATCATTGAACTGTGTCGTATAGGAATCGTGCGTGAACGCTCGCCGATCCTCCATCATCTCACCAAAGTCTTGCTGCAGACGTTCACGGTTTTCGTTCGAATCCAGGGAATCCAGGTGCTCGGTATCGAACGCCGGCAATGCTTTGAGCCGCTCGTCGCTCATATTGAGAGTGAACTGGCGAGTGCGCGCATCCCAAACGAGCGCCCGCAGCGGCACCGCCGCCTTGTGCTCACCGATCCCCGCGAGCCCCCCGGTCGCGATGACCGCGTATGGCGCATACCCCCACCGCGTATCTATAACCAGATCATTGACCTTGGCGATCGATCGGCCCTTGGGGTCAACAACCGGCACGTTCCGAAAATCGGCGCACGAAAGGAATCGCACCGGCGGTTGGGTCTCCGCCGCCGGCCGTCGCTCGGTGTCTCGATAAGGAGGCGGATCCGCCATCGCCACAGCGAAGGCCGCCGCAAGCGCTAGAGGCGTAACCAGAAGCCGGAAGATGTTCATGAAGTGCTCCCTTTCTTCGCTGCTCGGACGAAGGCCGGACCACGACACTCACATTATCGAGACTTCTTCGGAATCGTGCGCGCCAAGTTACGGCAGCGACTTGCGGCGCAGGAGTCCGGCGATCAGCGAGACCAGGAAGAGCACGATGAAGATGAAGAACAGAATCTGCGCGATGCTCGACGCCGCGGCCGCGATGCCGCCGAACCCAAAGACCGCCGCGACGATGGCCACGATCAGAAAAACAAGCGCCCAGTACAACATGATGGAACCTCCTCAAGTGGAATGCGCCGCATGGGACCCGAGGCTGAACTCCTGACCCTGTACGACGCCAATTGGACCGGGGACATTCATGGTCCCCGGTTCTGACGCTGGGCGGCGCCACATTGGCGTCGTCCCGTCACATGCACCATACGTGACGGTTCCTATGCCCTCGATTTTGATCGCATGAAATCGCGCTCATTCCGGCCATCATCCGCCGAACATGAGAACCCGTGCATTCTGCAAACATCGATCACTGCGGTGCCGCCGCCACACCGTCGGATGCCGGGATACGCGCTCCGCGTGTCCCATGCCGGCGTCCTTGCCCATGTGCCACTGACCCGTCCTCAGGTGAGTGCCTTGCGTCGCAGCCGTGCGTCGCGATGCGCTTACCCCGCCATCCGATCCAGCCCGTACGTCTTCATCTTCTTGTACAGCGTCGTGCGGTTGATCCCGAGTTGATCGGCCGTGGATTGCCTGTTCCACAGGTTCGCTCGGAGCGCTTTGAGCAGGATCCGTTTCTCGGGCTCTGCCAGCGCCTGGTCCAAGGGCGTCGCCACCCAGGGCGTGTCCGGCGAATCCGGCGAACCATCCGCCGCGAGACCCGCCCGCACGTGCGCCGGCAGCATCATCCCCGACGAGTTCTCGATCACGTAGGGCGGCAGGTCATCCGTCCCGATCGTCGGCGTACGCGTCAGAACAACAGCGCGCTCGATGATGTTCTCGAGCTCCCGCACGTTGCCCGGAAAGCTGTACCGCTGCAACGACGCCGAAGCGTCCGGCGTGATCCCCGTGATCGCCCGGCCGTGCTCCGCCGAGTGCTTGTCGATGAAATGCTTCACCAGCACCGGGATGTCCGCCGTCCGCTCCCGCAACGGCGGCAGTTCGATCTTCACCACGTTGATGCGGTAATACAAGTCGTTCCGGAACTTGCCTTCCGCGACGAGTTGCTCCAGCGGCTGGTTCGTCGCGAGGATCACGCGCACGTCCACTTCGACCGTCTGCGTCGAGCCCACCGGCTCGAAGCGACGCTCCTGCAGCACCCGCAGCAGCTTGAGCTGCATCGCCGGCGACGCGGAGTTGATCTCGTCGATGAAGAGCGTGCCCCCGTTGGCCGCGAGGAACCGGCCCGGCTTGTCCGCGTGCGCGCCGGTGAAAGCCCCTTTGACGTGGCCGAAGAGTTCGGATTCCAGGAGCGTCTCGGGGATGCTCCCGCAGTGGATCTCGACGAAGGGCTTCGCCGCGCGCTGGCTGCGCTGGTGGATCGCCTTCGCGATCATCGATTTGCCCGTGCCCGACTCGCCCGTCATCAGCACGGTCGCCTTCGACGGCGCGACCGCTTCGATCAGCTCGAACGCCTTGCGCATCCGGTAATCGGTGCCCACCACGCTGTCCAGCCCGAACCGCTGGTCGAGCCGGCGCTTGAGCTGGCGGTTCTCAGCCAGCAGCGCCTGCTGACGCAGGGCCCGCTCAAGGCTCAGCCGCAGTTCGGTATCGACGATCGGCTTGGACAGGTAGTCCACCGCGCCGAGCCGGATCGCCCGCACCGCGGATTCGATCGTGCCGTATCCCGTCAGCATGATGACGACCACCGCCGGGTGCTTCGCGACGATCTCCGGCAGGAGGTCCAGCCCGTTGCGCCCCGGCATCGTCACGTCGCAAAGTACAAGGTTGAACGGGCGTACGCGCGTCGCGTTCGGGTCCTCGGCGTCGCGCTCCGCCGTCGCCAGCGCCGCCAGCGCCTCCTCCGCGCCGTTGCAGCTCGCCACGTCGTACCCCTCGTCCGAAAGGAACTCCGCGAGCGAGTCCGCGATGATCGGGTCGTCGTCCACGATCAACAGCCGCGGCCGCTCCCCGCCGGTCGTCGACGGCGGGCTCGAAGGCTGCGGCGCGTGCGCCGGGGTCGGCCTGTCTCGTACCTGCTCGGTCATGGCTCTCTTCGGTCCCTGGCGTGTTGATTACTTCGATCGGATCGGGATGCGGATGCGCAATGCTCCGCCCGGTGATGCACCGTCAGAACCGGCTCGTCGCGTCGCCAACTCGATCGTGCCCCCCAGCTCGGTCACGATTTCCCGCGAGAGCGCGAGGCCGATCCCCGAACCGCCGGGCTTGGTAGTGAAGCCGCGCTTGAAATACGAGCCCGCGTGCGCCGGATCCGGTCCCGGCCCCTCATCCAGAATGTCAAGCCTCAGCACGCGGCAGCGCCCTTCCGGTTCCGCCGGCGCGTCCACGATGATCTCGACGCGCGATCCCGCGCCACTCGCTTCGATCGCGTTCTTGACCGCGTTTGAAACGACCGTGTAAAGAGGCAATGGCGGAGCCATGTCAAGCCCTTCGCCCGGTCGGACGGAGATCCGCACGTTCCGCTCCTCCGCCGTCGCGCGGAGCACATCCACCGCCTGCGCGATGCACTGCGACAGGGGCATCGCGCGATCGACCGCGCCGAACCGCCCACGCCCGCGCGACCGCCCCAGCGGATCGACAACCGACCGCACCAGGTCGCCCATGTGGTCGAGCGCCGTGCCCGCCGCGTTCAGGTCCGCCAGCGCGCCGAACTCGTCGCCGCCTTCAGCCGAAAGATTCCGCTTCGCACGCGCCACCGCGCGCGTCGAGCCCTCAATCAAGTTCGACAACTCATGGACGAAGGCGCGGAAGGTCGCCCCCGTCGCCTCCGCCGTCGACTCGGCGACCGCGGCACGGGTGAGCAACACCGCTCGGCGATTCTCATCGCCGATCTCTCTTCGCGGTTGACCCGACTCCAAGGGCGGGGCCGCGGATGACTCAAAGCGCCTGAACAGGGTGGCCATACGTCTCTCCCGCACTACTTTCGGTGCTCCTTTTCTTCATCTGAACCTGACGTTGACAAAATGCAGCGCGCGGCGTGTTGAACTCCCGCATCGGTGTTGCCATTTCGCAGCACCTACGTGACAGCACCGAAACGCGCGACGCCAAACAAACGAGAAGCAACCGGGCCGGTCGCCATCCCTACGCCCCATGGCCCGCTCGGGGTGCTCCAATCGGCCCGCGCCGGAGTTATCGGACCTTAAAACCTGCGCAGCCGTCATAGACGGTACATGTCCGGGTCCGAGAGGCGTTTTAGACCTTGCGGTTTCCCCCGCGTGGGCTATATCCGATAGCATGCACCGCATGATGGGGGCCCACGGAGGCTGAAACCCGGACCTGCGGAACTGAGGATTCACAAACAATCCACAGTGCATTTGGTGACGGGCGGCAACTGCTAGCCCGTCAGGGCGAATCAGAAGGTCCAACAACCCAAAAGACATGTTCCCCAAAGCCATCATCCAAACCGGGCGTATCCGACCGATCGTTGAGCTGTCAGCCTTCATGCTGCTCGCGGTGATCGTTTCGACCTCCGCGTGGTGGCTCAAGCGGCACAGCGCCTACCCCGCCTTCGCCGCGGTGGATACGGCCCAGGAAACCCGCATCGCCGCTCTCAAGGAAATCTTCGCCTCGCCGGAGGCCGACGGCCCCGAGCTGATCGACGCCCCCGCCGCGAAGGCCGACGGCCTGATCCGCCCCGAGCCCGGCTTCGTCCGCTATTTCAACGGCCGCCCCATCCGGCCGGCCAAGACCATGTGGATGACCGTCACGGGTTATAGCCCCGACGCCCGATCCTGCGAGGGCACCGACGACGGCTACACCGCGACGAATCACTCCGTGTTCACCAACGCGATGCAGCTCGTCGCCGCGGACACGCGGGTGCTGCCCTTCGGTTCGATGATTAGTGTCCCGGGTTATGCGGACGGCGAAGTCGTCCCCGTGCTCGACCGCGGCGGGGCGATCAAGGGCCGCCGCCTGGACCTGCTCTTCGCCACGCATGAGGTCGCGAGGAAGTGGGGGCGCCAGCGCGTCCAGATCACGGTCTGGGAGTACGCCGACGGCCTCCCGCCGCCGAAGGCGACGACGCGCTACCCGGTGCGGTGACGGCGCGGGACACGATCTCCTCCGGCCGCGAGTCCCGGCACCCGAGCGGTCGCCTGATAACCACAATCCGTTTGTGATGGCGAGGCCATCGTGCCCGAGTGTGTGTCCGCTTCTCGGACGCGCA
>DASZQL010000088.1:0-16232 GCA_035549675.1 Phycisphaerales bacterium
GGTTCGGGGGCCGGAGCAAGCTTTCGACGTGGATGATCCGCGTGGCGATCAATGTGTGCCTGACGGATCACCGACGCGCCAAGCTGCGGCGGACGCTGAGCCTTGAGGCGGAGCACGGGCCGACGGGGAGCGGGTTTTCGGGGTCGTTATCGGTCGGCGAGGAGCGGGAACCGGGGTCGCCCGCGCGCGTCCAACATGCCGAGGAGCGGGAGCTGCTGTATGCGGCGATGACCCGACTGGACGAGCAGCACCGCGCGATCATCATTTTGCGCGACGTGCAGGACATGGATTACCACCAGATCGCGCGCGTGCTGGGCGTGGCTGAGGGGACGGTCAAAAGCCGGTTGTTTCGAGCCAGGCAAGGGCTACGCGAATGGATCGAGCGGCTCACGGTCGAACGGACAAGGAAAGACGCCCGGCGCTGCTAGGATTCCCCCGGCTGTTTCGTGGAGCGGGCGGGAGTGGCGGCGGATACCGGGACATGGCGGCTCACATCACCGAGGAAGATCTGCTGGACCTGATCGAGGGGCGGTTGTCGCCCGATCGGGTCGGCGTCGTGCGCCGCGCGCTGACCGAGGATGCGGAACTCCTGGCGAAGGTGGAGGGGATGTGCCGCGACCGGGGGATTTTGCGATCGGATGGGAGAAGGGTTCCGGCGCTGGCGCCGGGGGTCGTGGATGACGCGATGGAAACGGCGGAGCGGGAGATGCTGATCGGTCCGGCACTGCGGGCGCGCGAGAAGAGCGGGAAACGGAAGGCGCTGCTGTTCGCGGGGAGCGTCGCGGCGACGGTGGCCGTGTCGTCGGCGCTGGTGACGGTGCTGGTGAAGTATGGGGTCAAGGTTGATCGGGAGTTGCCCCCGCTGCCGTTGCATGTGACATCGGAGCCGGCGAAGCCGCCTCCGGACTTGTTGCGTCCGTGGCTCGACGAGCCGGTCGAGGTGGCGGTGCCGAAGCCGGATCCGCAGATCGAGCGCTGGACGGCGGAGGTGGAAGCGGCGAGCGTGCCCGCGGTGGCGGAAGCGAACACCGGCGAGCCGGCGTGGCTCACGGATGAGGCGGTGAAGCTCGCTCAGAGCGGTCGGTTGAAGCTCATTGTTCCGGCGGGGATGGTGGCGGAATGGACGAGAACTTCAGCGGCGGTTTCACCCCCCGAGGGGCCTGACGTCAAGACCGTGGTCGTGCGCTACCGAACGGCGGATGGCGAAGCAGGGTTGCGGGCGGCGCTGGTCGAGGTGAGCGGGCGGCTAGGCGCGATGTCGCCCGAGTTGATCAAGACGGGGGACGTGGGGACTGACGAGCAGGCGGCCCGGTCGCAGGACGTGCCGATGCTGGCGGGGGATGTGCTCTGGTGGCTCCGGCCGGCGACAGAATGGGCGCCGATGACGAGCGTGCGGGTCACCGTCGAGCGGGCCCGCTGAGCGCCTGATTTGGTGGATAAAAGCGTCGATTACGCGGTCTGGCGCGCCAGGCGGCGGCGGAGTCGGCTCTCGGCGCGCATGGTCCAGAGCGTCACGACGGGGAGCACGAAGAGACCAACGAGCGCCAGGAGTTCCGCGGTCGTCGCGCTCGCGAGGCGGTCGCGGCTGACGATGGCGCCCAGGACAGTAATCCCGGCGGCAACGGGCCACGCGGCGGCGAGGAGCAGGGAGATCCGGCGGACCTGGATCACTCGGTGACGGGGCATCAGTTGTCTCGTCGTGCTGGTGTCGTGCGGGGGACGGGGGGAGGGGTATATCGGCAAGCCGCGTCCGTTGCACCAGCGGCGGCGCGGGTCCACAAGTCGTCCACATCGCCGCTCGCGTGGGAGGAAGGGGAGGAGGAAAAAGAGCGGAGGGATGGGGGGAGCGCGGGTTGTGGGAATGTGAAGGCGGGAGTATCGTCCGACCCCCGTGGCACGACTGTTGCGGTTCCTGGGCGTGAATGGAAGCGCGATGCCGCGCGCGATAGTGGCGCGCGTGCTGGTCGCGGCGGGCTCGGTGGTGTCTGTTGGCGGTCAGGCGATCGGGCAAGCCGGGGGCGCGGCGGGTGTGCCGCCGGTGGCGCCGGCGCCGTCTCAGCCGGCTTCGCTCGATCAGCCGGATACGAATCCGTATGAAGGCCGGGTGGTGACGGAGATTCGCTTCGAGGGGCTCCAGCGGGTCACGGAAACGTTCGCGCGGAACCAGGTCCGGACAACGGCGGGGCGGCCTTTGGAATGGCGCGTGGTGCGCGAGGATCTGCGGCGGCTGGAGCGGCTGGGTCAGTTCAAGGACATCCAGGCGGAGGTGCAGGTCAACCCGCCGCCGGACTTGAGCGTGGCGGTCGTGTTCAAGGTGATGGAAGCGCCGATCGTGCGGTCCGTGGACGTCGTCGGGAACCGGCAGATTTCGGACGAGGACATCCAGAACAAAGTCGGGACGGTCGTGAGCCTGATCGCGGGCGTGCCGCGGGATGAGTATCAGATCGGGGCGGCGCAGCGCGCGGTGGAGGATCTGTATCGCAGCCGCGGGTTCTACCAGGCGCAGGTGACGGTGGACGAGAGCGAGTTGGAGGAGTCGGGGAACGTCATCCTGCGGATCCGCGAGGGCGAGCAGACGAAGGTGACGCTGATCCGGTTCGAGGGGAACCACGCGTTCGAGGAGGGGCAGCTCCGGCCGAACCTGCTGACGAAGGAGGCATGGCTCTTCGACAAGGGCGTGGTGAACGACGAGGTGCTAGCGGGGGACGCGTCGGAGCTGGTGAAGTTCTATCGCGACCGCGGGTATCTCGACGCGCGGGCGTCGCACCGGATCCAGCCGAGCCCGAACGGGCGTGAGGCGATCATCACGTTCTTCATCGAGGAGGGGTCGCTCTACACGTTGCGGAATGTCGAGGTGGAGTCGGCGGGGGAGATCGGCGCGGATCCGAACGCGCCGCGGGTACTGACGGTGTTCACACCCGAGCAGATCCGGGGGTTGATGCTCTTGAAGCCGGGCGACGTGTACGGCATCAAGCCTGTGGAGGACTCGGCGGACGCGGTGCGCGACGCGTACCTCAAGATGGGGTACGTGGACGCGATCGTGGCGCGCGAGGAGCGTCGCGATCCGGACAAGCCGCTGGTGGACCTGAAACTGATCATCCGCGAGGGACAACGGTTCCGCGCTGGGGTGATCGTGGTGCAGGGGAACGACCTGACCCAGCAGAAAGTCGTGCGGCGCCGGATCGCGGTGAAGCCGGACCGGTGGCTCGATGGCCTGGCGGTGAAAGAGACGGAGCAGCGGCTGAAGTCGAGCGGGTTGTTCAACGCGAACCCGGCGTTCGGCCGGCTTCCCACGGCGACGATCCAGCCGGAGGACCCGGAGAACCCGGGCGTGCGTGATGTGCTGGTGCAGGTGGAGGAGACGAACACCGGTTCGCTCAACTTCGGGGCGGCGGTGAACTCTGACGCCGGCGTGTCGGGCATCTTCAACCTGACGCAACGCAACTTCGACATCGCGGACATGCCGGACTCGTTCGATGAGCTCCTGCGCGGCCGGGCGTTCCGAGGGGCGGGGCAGATCTTCAGCCTGCAGGCGGCGCCGGGCAGCGAGCAGTCGATCTACAACCTCTCGATCACGGAGCCGTCGCTGTTCGAGAGCGAGTACGGGCTGACGAGCAGTGTGTATTTCCGGAAGCGGGAATACGACCTGTACGACGAGGAGCGGTACGGGACGCGGTGGCGGGCGGCGCGTCGGTTCGGCGAGTTGTGGTCGGCGGGCCTCTCGCTCCGCGCGGAGTCGATCGATCTCTTCAACGTGAACCCCGGCGCGCCGGTCGACGTGTTCGAGGTCGCGGATCGCCATGAACTTACGTCGGTCGCGCTCGACGCCACCCGGTCCACGGTGGACAACAGGTTCCGGCCCACGCAGGGCACGCGGTTGGAATTCTCGGCGGAGCAGGTCGGCGCGATCGGCGGCGACTTCAACTACACGCGGCTCAGCGGCGAGTACCTGGTCTTCGTCACGGTGGACGAGGATTTCCTGGGCAACCGCACGGTGCTGACGTGGAAGTCGTCTGTGGGGCTGATCCCGCAGGACGACGAATCGCCGGTGTACGAGCGGTTCTATCTCGGCGGGCGGTCGTTCAGAGGCTTCGACTTCCGGGGCATCGGCCCGGTCGGGATCCGCAACGACACGGGGTTGCCCGGCACCGATCATGTGGGCGGCGATTTCATGTTCTTCACGGGGATCGAGCTCGAGCGGCCCCTGTGGCGGGACTTCCTCGCGGGTGTGATCTTCATCGACAGCGGCACGATCAATGATTCGTTGTCGCTGGACGATTACCGCGTCGCGGCGGGTTTCGGCATCCGCATGTACATCCCGGCGTTCGGGCAGGCGCCGCTGGCGTTCGACCTCGGCTTCCCGATCTCGAAGCAGAAGAGCGACGACGAGCGGGTGTTCAGCTTCAGCATCGATATCCCGTTCTGACGCGGGATATACTCCCGGCCTTTATTCCTTACGCCGCGGGCTTGAGCGCGGCGGCACTTGGAGATCGCATCATGCGAGCAACGCGGTTGGGCGCGGCGGTTCTGGGTCTGGTGGCGGCGATGTTTGTCGGCGGGGTCGCGTCGGCGGCGCCGCAGGCGCTCCCGTTCGCGGTGATCGACATCAACAAGGTGCTGAACAAGCTCGACGAGAAGACGGACCGCGAGAACGAGCTGAAGACGTACATCAAGCAGCTCGGCGACACGATCGAGGGCACGCAGAAGGAGCTGGACGTAGAGCAGGGGAACCTGAAGATCCTGCCGGCGAACACGCCGCAGTTCGATGAGAGCAAGGAGAAGGTGGTCCGCCTGACGGCGAAGGTGCGGCTGGACCGCGAGATGTCGAACGCGCTCGTCGAGGACCGGCAGACGCGGATGCAGCTCGCGCTGTTCAACAAGATCCAGTCGGCGACGCAGCGGCTGGCGAAGAAGGACGGGTACGCGATGGTCATCGCGGACGACTCGAAGACCGACATCCCGCCGGCGGCCCAGCCGGACCGGATCCAGGCGGCGATGGTGAACCGGCGTGTGGTGTACGCCGACGCGGCGGTGGACATCAGCGACCAGGTCGCCAACCTCATGAACAACGAGTACAAAGCGGGTGGCGGTGCCGCGGGCGCGAAGGCGACGGACGCCAAGCCGGCGGATGCGAAGAACGCCACCCCTGCGAAGCCCAAGTGATCCCGTCGTCGCATTCCCACGTTTCCCCCGGGATGCAGAGCGCGCGGCGATACGCGGCGGGGAAGCTGGCCACGCTTGTCGGCGGTGAGGTCATTGGCGACGCCACGGCGGAAGTGACGACCCTTGAAGCGATCGACCGCGCGGGGCCCGGCGCGCTGACGTACGTGCGCGATGAAAAGTACCTGGCCATGTGGCCGGCGAGCGGCGCCACGGTCGCCATCGTCGCACGCTCGGCGTGGGACAGGCGGGGGGCCATCGAGGTGGGCGCGGGGCGAGCGGTCGTGGTGGTGGAGGACGCGGACCGAGCCTTGGCGGGGCTTCTCGAATCGATCAAGGGGACAGCGGGCACGCCGGTCGGCCGGCATCCCTCGGCGGTGATCGATCCGAGCGCGGTGCTCGGTGAAGATGTCGCCATCGGCGCGGGGGCGGTGATCGGGGCGGGGGTCGTGATCGGGGCGGGGAGCATGATTCACGAGCGTGCCGTGGTGCGGCAGGGTTGCGTGCTGGGCGAGCGCGTGGTGATCGGCGCGGGGGCGGTGATCGGGTCGGAGGGGTTCGGGCTCATGGCCGATCCGAAGACCGGGATGCCGACGCGGATCCCGCACGCGGGGAACGTGGTCATTGGAGATGACGTCGAGATCGGCGCGAATACGACGGTGGACCGTGCGAAGTTCGGATCGACGACGATCGGCGCCGGGACGAAGATCGACAACCTGGTGCAGATCGCGCACGGGTGCCGGATCGGGCGAGGGTGCATCATCTGCGGCTGCTGTGCGCTGTCGGGGAGCGTCGAACTCGGCGACGGCGTGATGCTCGCGGGGAGCGTGGGGATCGCGGACAACGTCAGGGTCGGGGATCGGGTGACGATCGGCGCGCGGAGCGGCGTGAAGGACGACATCCCGGCGGGCGAGGTGTGGGTGGGCTACCCGGCGGAGGAGGCGCGGCGGCAGCTCCGCACGGTGGCGGCGATCCGGTCGCTGGCGGATGTCATGCCCAAGATCAAGAAGTTGATCAAGCGGTTTGAGGGCGAGGGGCAGGGTTGAAGGGGGTTGTTCACGCGTGGCTTGTCTGTCGCGCGGGACAGGCTCAAAGCCGCGTGTCCCGGCGCCCCGCTGGGACTAGCGGTGCGGTTTTAAGGAAGTGGGCCGAGGCGACGAAGATCGCTCGCTCACGCTCGCGGCTCGTTGGGGTGATCTGAAGCCTTCTTCATGCAAACCGATGGACGAGTGGGGTACGATTGACCCATCTCGTTGCGGGTGAAAAGTGCATGGCGGTGAAGACGGAACAACAGAAACAGCGCACGCTGACGACGGCGGCGTCGTTCGCGGGGGTCGGGTTGTTCAGCGGGCGGCCTTCGCGGGTGGTGATCCACCCGGCGGCGCCGGATACGGGGCTGAGCTTTCGGCGCGTTGATTTGCCGGGAAAACCGACGGTCGCGGCTCGAGCTGAGTTCGCGGTGGAGCGGTCCCGGCGGACGATGCTGAAGCATGGCGACGCGTCGGTCGAGATGGTCGAGCATTGCCTGTCGGCGCTCGCGGGGCTGGGAGTTGATAACGCGCTGATCGACGTGGACGCGGAGGAATCGCCGATCGGGGATGGGTCCGCGAAGCCCTATGTGGAAGCGATCGAGGGCGCCGGGGTGGTTGAGCAGGAGGCGCCGAAGCGGGTGTTCGTCATCGATGAGCCGGTGACGGTGGAAGATGGCGAGGCGACGATCGCGGTGGCGCCCGGGGCTGGGGCCGAGTACGTGTACATGCTGGACTACGGCGAGGGAGGCGTGATCCCGCGGCAGTCGATGTCGTTCCGGGGTGGGGCGGAAGAGTTCACGCGCGAGCTCGCACCGGCGCGCACGTTCTCGACTCGCGCGGAGGCGGAAGAGGCGCGGCGGGCGGGGCTGTTCGGGCATCTGACGACGAAGGACATGCTGGTCATCGATCGTGGCGGGCCGGTCGAGAACGCGTACCGATTCGACGACGAGCCCGTGCGGCACAAGCTGCTGGACCTGATGGGTGATCTGGCGCTCGTCGGAATGCCGATCCGTGGCCGGGTGGTGGCGGTGCGGTCGGGGCATTCGCTGAACGTGCGGCTGGCGCGGGAGTTGAGCGAGCGCGCGAAGGCAGTGCCGCTGGCCGAGCCGGCGATGGATATCCGGGCGATCCTGGATGTGCTGCCGCACCGGTTCCCGATGGTCATGGTGGACCGGGTGCTGGAACTGGAGAGCGGCAAGCGGGCGGTGGGGATCAAGAACGTCACGATGAACGAGCCGTTCTTCCAGGGGCACTACCCGGGCGCGCCGATCATGCCCGGGGTGATGATTGTCGAGGCGATGAGCCAGCTCGCCGGGCTGATGTTCAAAGAGCAGCTTCATGCTGAAGGGCGGGTAGGGGTGCTTTTGTCGATTGACGGCGTGAAACTGCGGAGGGCGGTCACGCCCGGCGATCAACTCGTGATGGAAGCGGAGGGGGTCCGCGTGACGTCGCGGATGGGGGAGGCGGACTGCCGCGCGTTTGTTGGGGGTCAGTTGGTGGCCGAGGCGCGGGTCAAGTTCATGATCGCGGATGCCAGTTCCGAAAAGTGAACCCCCCTTTTTTTCCTGCTCCCTTTTTCCCTCTAGGGGCTGCATCGGCGCGAAATCGGCTTGCCTAGCTTGTCACCGATCAAAATTCGAACGATGCATGGTGTGGGTGAAGGGAATCTCATGCGTCATTTTGGACGTTAGTGTTGCCCTTGTCAAGAGTTACGCTATGGTGTAGCTGACACCCCGCACAGGTGTTGAGAGTCAGGTTTAACGCGGTCAACTTGGGTCGGTCGAGGTCTCCCTGCGGTGCACCGTCGTTTGTGCTCGGCGCGCCTTCCCCTCGGAGTCCGAAGCCGGTTCGATTGATCGCGGCAGGGACATGAGAGGAGCCAGAGATGCGCAGTGGTGTGCGCGCTTTTGCCGGCTGTGCCGCGCTATTAGCGGTTGCGGGGTCGTCCCATGCAACGACGGCGGTCTTTGAGTTCACGATTACGAATCCGACGAGCCGCGACTGGGTCGCGGTGCGGTTCGATCTGCGTCCATCGCCCGGGGTGACCTATACGCCGGACCAGCCGTTCTCGATGGTGCAGTTCTCCGAGGACATGTCGGATCACGATTCAACGAAGTTCATCGAGTCGATCGGGCTTCTGGATGCGCCGACGGACCAGAGGCTGCTGTTCACGTTCCCGGCGATCGAGCCGCTCCGGAACGGGGACCCCGAGGCGACGTTCACGATCACGATCGAGAACCCGGAGGGGCTGCCTTACCGGGTGACGTGGGTGCCGGTGGTCGCGCCGGTTCCGGCGCCGGGCGCCTTGGCGGCGGGCGGGTTGTGCGGTTTCGCGGCGATGCGGCGTCGCCGGCCGGCGTGAGGCGGTGCGGGGCTCGTGAGTCACAAGAGAGATCGCCGCTTTCATGCGGTGAAGAAAGAGCGGTTCGAATGATTCGGCAAGTCTTGACAGGGGCGGCGTTGGTCCTTGCGGCGGGCGCCTCGGCTTCGGCCGGGGTTTCGTTCTCGCTCAAGCCGATCAAGGCCGAGGGGACGAATGTCGTGATTGCGCCTAACTGGATGACGATCTCGCCCAACGCGCTCACGACGGACAACGAGCGCGGCTCGGGCGTGACGTTCCCGGCGGTGGTGGATTACGACCAGCCGATTACGAACGTTTCCGGGCTTGATTACAGCGCGGTGATCGTGCGGATCATCCCCTTCGAGGATGAGACGTACGAGACGCCGTTCACGGACATCGTGTTCGACACCGGGATTGGATTCTCGATCACGGGCGGCGGGCTCGATTCGACGCCGGTGCTCGCGGGCAACCAGGAAGTGCGATACAACTTCGCGGCGGGCGACACGTTCGGGGTGGGCGAGCAGTACATCTTCCACTTCACGGTCAACAGCCCGAGCGAAGAGCCGTACCAGCTCGAGTTCGAGTTCGTCCAGGTGCCGGCTCCGGCGGGTGCCGCCGTGATCGCGGGGGCGGGGTTGATGGGCCTTCGCCGTCGGCGGTCGTAGTTTCTCCGATCGAAATCCCAAGGGTTTTCCCCTTTTTCCAGAACGAGCCTCCCCGGCAACGGTGGGGGCTCGGTTCTGTTTTTGGCAGTCAGCAGTCAGCGATCGACGATCAGCCGGGCCAGGACAGTTGGTCGGCTGAAAGCTGAACGCCGACAGCCGATGGCCGGCCTCCTACACTCCCCGCCCATGCCGGTGCTTGCCGCGACCAATATCAGACACGCGTTCGGTCAGTCGATCATTCTCGACGGGGTGTCGCTCACGATCGAGGCGGGGGATCGGATCGGGATGGTGGGCCGGAACGGGTGCGGCAAGACGACGCTGATGAAGTGTCTGGCCGGGATCATGAAACCGGATGAGGGTGAGATCTCGGTGCAGAAGGGCTGCCGCGTGGGGTATCTCACGCAGGACCCGAACCTGGATCCGGAAGAGACGCTCCGGGGCGCGGCGGAGGGGGCGTTCGAGGAGCTGCACCGGCTTCACGGTGAGCTCGATGCGCTGTTCCACGAGATGGCGGGGGCGAGCGGCGAGGCGCTCGACAAGATGCTCAAGAAGCAGCAGCGGCTCGAGGAACGGATGGAGGCGGCGGGGGGGTACGCCGTCGAGCACAAGATCGAGGAGACGCTCCACGGCCTGGGGCTGACGGACGAGTTCTTCGGCGTGAAGGTGCGCGACTTGTCGGGCGGGCAGAAGGGGCGGCTGGCGCTCTCACGGTTGTTGCTCGAGAGCCCGGACCTGCTGCTGCTGGACGAGCCCACGAACCACCTGGATATCGATGGGCGCATGTGGCTCGAGCGGTTCTTGAACGACGAGTACCGGGGCGCGGTGCTGATGATCTCGCACGACCGGATGATGCTCGACAACGTCGTCAAGCGGATCATCGAGGTCGAACAGGGGCGGCTCATCGAGTACCCGGGGAACTACCAGGCGTTCCGCGAGACGCGGGCGCTCCGGCGGCTCACGCAGTTCCGGGCGTACGAGAACCAGCAGAGCAAGTTCCGCAAGGAGGAGGAATACATCCGGCGGTTCAAGGCGGGGCAGCGCGCGAAGCAGGCGCAGGGACGGCTGTCGAGGCTGGAGCGGGAGAAGGAGAACTTCACGCTGGAGCGGCCGCCGGAGCTGTCGGAGCTGCGCCTGGAGCTCCCCAAGGCGGAGCGGAGCGGCGACATCGTGGTCGCGGCACGCGGGGTGTCGAAGGCGTACGACACGGAGCAAGGCGGGCGCAAGACGCTCTTCAACGAGCTCGACATCATCGTCAAGCGCGGCGAGCGGTGGGGGATCATCGGGCCCAACGGCGCGGGGAAATCGACGCTGATCCGCGTGATGCTGGGCGAGCAGGCGTCCGACACGGGGACGTCGCGGCTCGGGTCGTCGGTGTCGATCGGCTATTACCGGCAGAGCCACGAGCACGCCAAGAGCGACACGCCCGTGTGGCAGTTCATCCGCACGGCGGTGCTGAAGGAAGGCGGCGTGGCGCTGAGCGAGCAGCAGTCGCGGAATCTGGCGGGGGCGTTCATGTTCTCGGGAAGCGAGCAAGAAGCGGAGATGAGCCGGCTGTCGGGCGGGGAGCGCAGCCGCGTGATCCTGGCGTCGCTTCTAGGGTCGGCGCGGAACCTCTTGATCCTGGACGAGCCGACGAACCACCTGGATATTTCGTCGGCGGAGCGGTTGGAAGAAGCGCTCGCGGCGGGTGATGAAGAGGAAGACAACGACGGGTACGAGGGGACGCTGATCGTGGTGAGCCACGACCGGGCGTTCATCGACGCGACGTGTGATCACCTGATCGTGCTCGACGGACAGGGCGGAGCGAAGATTTTCAACGGCAACTATTCGGAGTGGCGCGCGAAGGAGAAGGAGCGCAGTGCCGCGGAGGGGGCGGCGCGGGCCGAGGAAAAACGGCGGGAAGAGGAGGCGGAGAAGAAACGGCGCGCAGCGGAGGAAGCGAAGAAGCAGGCGGCGGCGAAGGCGAAGGGGCCGAGTGTCGATGGGCTGTCGAAGCTGAAGACGAACCAGCTCGAGGAGAGGATCGTCAAGTTGGAAAAGCGGATCAAAGAGATCGACGCATCGCTGACGGACCCGGACGTGTGGCGCGACGCGAAGAAGAGCAAGCAGCTTGGTGACGAGCGGGCGAAGCTGGCGGGGGAGCTTGAGCCGCTGGAGTTCGAGTGGGCGAGAAGGGCGGAAGAGGGGACTTGACGGAAACGCGGAACGAGGAAGTCGGAACGCGGAACATTGGGTGCGGAGTTGGAAGTTCGGAGTGAACGCAGAGGAATCAGAGAAGCGCGGAGGGACGCGGAGTCGATTTTTGACGCGAAGGTCGCGAAGAGCGACAAGATGCGAAGAAGAATCAGAAGAGACCTTGGGGAAATGGCGAAGCTGGCGGCCCAGAGCGGTGGGCACGTCATCCCGGCATGACGGGGATGAATAGTCGTGGTGCGGGGTTGGGAATGGCCGATAGTTAGAAATCGGGCGGGTGTCGGTGCGCCCGGGATGGGGTGGTGGCATTGCCAGATGGATTGGAGCCGAGGACGATGAAAGGCTTTTCGTTGAGTCGGTTGTGGACGGCGACCGTGCTGACCGTGCTGACGGCGGCGGGCGGGTACGTCGCGTACCGGATGGTGCGGGGCGAGGTGGTCGCGCGGGTATACCGGGCGAAGCTCGAGACGCTCGTCGCGGACTATGAGAAGCTCCGCGGCACGTACAACGAAGCGATCCGGCGCACGGCGGTGACGGAGCTCGTCGTCAAGAACGGCGAGCTGTGCGTGATCGTGCGCGACGCGTCGGGGGGGTTCAAGACGATCGAGACGCCTTTCGATCCGACGCGCGAGATCTTCGTGGACTACGCGGTGATCGACGGGCGGCTGCTGGTGAGACGGGTGTTCGATGACCGCACGCCCCCGGCGCAGGCGCTGGTGGTCGAACCGTCACTGGCGGCGGTGGATTGGGACGCACCTGGCGCGGCGCACGGCAAGGCCATCTACCGCACGCTTGGCGAAGGGCGGTGGATGGTGAGCGTGACGGGGAATGGCTCGCTCGGGCTCGTGCGCGCGGAAGACGGCGCGACGGCGACGATGGTCGCGTCGCCGGAGGTGAAGGATTACGCGAAAATGCTGACGGAGGCGGACTCGCGGGTCGAGGAGATCGGGGCGGGGGACGTCATCGGCGCGCTGCTCGGAAACTGAGCGGGCCGCGGACAGCCGAGTCAGTGCGTGCCGCCGACCCAGCGGATGAGCAGGACCAGCAACAGAACAGCGAGAGCGGCGGAGGCCATCGCCGTACGGGCGATGTGCCAAGCGTGCTCGCGTTCGCGGCAACGAGTGAGAGAGGGGTGTGCGAAAGAATCGATGTGGTCGATGGGCTCGCCCCGGCGGGCGCGGTCCTGGACCACGGCGATGGAGAGGTGGGCGTCGAAGGGGCGAATGCCAAGGCGGCGGGCAGTGTCGAGGAGGCGCTTGCGTGTTTCGGGGCGGATGAGCGCGGCGCGGCCGCCCTCGATCGCGTGGGCTGCGGCACGAGTGAAGATGAGGCGGGCGTCGGCGTCGGTGAGGGTTTGCGCGGTGAGCGAAGCGGAACGGTTTTCGCGCGCGATGTCGCGGGCGATGGTGGCGGCGCGATTGGCGGACTGATGGTCCGTACGCTCGCTGGCGCGCCACGTCTCGTTGCCGCGCGGCGCGTGAGTCATGGGTTCGCGCTGGGTTGATGGGTGGACCCGTTCGGGTGCCTCGGGGACGAGGTGCAGCGGCGCCGCGCGGCGCGTGGGCGCGATGGAAGCGATGATGGGGTCGTGAATCGGACGCATGGCGCGGATCCGCGGTGAAGGTGGGCGGCGTCCATGCCGATGTGCGGTGGTGGTCTGGGGCGGGACCGGTCCGTCGGTCTCCTCCCGATACACTTCGCGGCCGACGGTGGAAAGTTCCTCCCCGCCTCCTCCCCCGTCTTGTCCCTCGCGGCCGCGTATGGATTGTGCGCTGGAGAGGGGCGGTTTGGGAAGGGCTTTGTCAACGTCCCATCGAGTTATATCGCCGATCCGGTCGCCCCTGACGGGCCGCGATGCCGTCGACCGGCTGGAGCGGCTGGCGCGACGCGGGAAGCTCGCCGGGTTCGAACGGATGGGGGCCGAGTCGTTCGTCGCGGCGATCTTCGGAGCGCCCTTTGACCGGGAATACGTCGGACGGGTGGAATCGGCGGGGGACGAAGGCGGGTGTGTGATCCGGGGCGAGTCGCGGCTGAAGATGAAGATCCCGCTGATCTACGCCATCGTGCTTGTGGTGTCCGTGTGGCCCGGGGTATGGCTGACGGACTCGATGCTCAAGACGTACTTCTCGTGGTACCGGATCGAGACGTGGTGGTGGTACCTTCCGCTGTGCGCGCTGTGCGTGCCGGCGGTGATGAAGCAGTGGAAGAGTTCGGAGCGGGTGGCGGGGGAGGAGACGGAACTGCTCTTGAAGAAGATTGCGGGGGAGGTCGAAGGGATGCTGGAAGGATCACCGGTCAGCAAGTCACCCCACTGACGCCCTTCGTCTCTTCGCAGCAGCCGCGACCAGCGGGCTGAACAGGAGAAGAATCGGCGACGGCGCGGGGATCAGCGCGGCGACTTCGGCTCCGGTCAAGGCTCCCGAATACACACGGACCTCATCGAGGGTTCCCGGAAAGAACTCGGCGATCCCGCCGAACTGCCGGCCGAGTCGGGTATCGGATCCGCCGGTCGTGGTTGCGATCAGCGGGCCGGTGGCCACCGCTTGGCCATCGAGATACAGCAACGACGATGAAGTGGCCGAGTTCACAACGAGGGCGAAATGGTGCATCGCGCCGTCATTCGGGTACTGCACACCGGTGTTCTGCCACGAATCGCTGGCGCGGATGAATCGTTGGGCGGTTGCGTCCTTTCCGATGTAGAAGCCCGGCCCGCCGGACGAGCCTTGCGAGATGAGCTCGAAAACACCCGTCGGAAGGAAATCCGCCTTCGCAAACATGGCGACGGAGTAGCTTCCAGAAGTCGGGACGATGTGGCTTCCGAACTGCACGTAGCCGGTAGAGCCGTCCAGTTGGAGCGTGCCGCCGGTGATGCTCGAACCTCCGAGTAGTGTTCCATTGGCACCACCGACGGCGTCGTTGGCGTCTGAAGAAAACGGGTAGTAGTGGAGGAGCGTGGCGGCGGACGCGTTGTGGGCGAATACCGAACCCACGGCGGCGCAACACACGGCGCACCCAACGCGGAACATACGGGTCATAGATTTCTCTCTCCTGTGCGTACCTGACTCGACGTGAAGAGTAACCCGCAAGAAACCTGGTCGCAAGAAATAAATCGCGGATATTCGTGAGTTGAACCGGACGCGTAAATCGCTCAATGGCCAGCGCGCATCTTATGTGTCCACAAAGAGATGCGCACTATTTCTGTTGTTCTGTCCCTGGCCCTACGCGGGACGAGTCGTGCCAACCATTCTGGGAGTGAAGGGGAAGGCCTCGTAGACGGCCTTCATTTCCTTGAGGGTGACGGCGTTGATGCGGGCGAGTTCTTCTTCGAGGGTCTTGCAGGCGCCGAGGTAGGTCCAGTTACGGCCGAGGCGTTGCATGCGGCCGTCGGGACGTTCGCCCGCGAGAGTGATGCCGGTCGCGAGCTTGTTGCGGAGGCGTTCGAGGTCGGATTCGGTCAGCGAGTTGGGGAGGTTGATGATCTCGCGATCGATGATCGCGCGGATTTCGGGGAGACGGTCGGGATCGCAGGAGGCGAAGACGTAGAAGTCGCCGCAGCCGTCGCGGGGGTCGTACGCGGCCTGGACTTCCTCGGCGATGCCGGGCTCGACGAGCGCCCAGTGGAGGCGGCTGTTGTCGGCCTCGCCGAGGACCTGGGTGAGCATCATCGCGGCGTAGCGGCGGTCGTCGGAGATCGCGGGCCCCGGCGCGACCATGAGCAGATAGGCGCGGTTGACCTTGGGGTCGCGGTGCTCGAAGTCGCCCGAGTGCGCGCGGACGTCGCCCATTGCGCGCTTCGCGCCGGTGCGTTTCCAGTTGCCGCAGAGGGAGGCGATGTGCTCGACGGTCTTCTTGAAATCGAGCCGGCCGGCGAGGGCGACGGTGGTGTTGTCGGCGGAGTAGCGATGGTCGAAATAGGTCTGCATCTGGTCGCGGGTGAGGGCCTTGATGGTGTCTTCCGTGCCGAGGACTCGGTGGGCGAGCGGGTGCGGCGCGTAGTACTTGTCCATCGCGGCTTCGTAGAGGACCCAGAAGGGCTGGTCCTTGTACATCGCGATCTCTTCGAGGATCACGCCCTTCTCGGTGTCGTAGTCGGACTGGCGGAGCGCGGGGCGGAGGATGTCGGCGAGGATGTCGGTCGCCTGCGGCAGGCGCTCGGGGAGCACGCAGGCGTGGAAGCAGGTGAGCTCGCTCGAGGTATAGGCGTTGTAGCTCGCGCCGATCTCGTCGAAGTGACGGTTGACATCATCGGCGGAGCGCCGGGTGGTGCCCTTGAACATCATGTGCTCGAGGAAGTGGCTCACGCCCATGACGCTGGGATCTTCATCGCGAGCGCCGGTCTTCACGAAGAACCCGGCGGCGGCGGTGTGCGCGTCGGGGTCGGTCTCGGCGACGATGGTCAGGCCGTTGGGGAGGGTTTCTTTCTGGAAGGTGACGGGCATGGGGGGGAGTGTAGGGGGAGGGAGCTGGAGAAGAGGAGAAGTGGCAGCCCGCCCGCCCGGTGTAGAGAGAGTAGGAAGAACGAAGAGGGAGTAGCCCCGTTGTAGGAAGACGGGAGAGGAAGAGTTGTGGCGGCGTGAACCAGGGGCGTGCTCGGTCGCCGAGCCTCCCTCGCGGCCCCTGGCAACGATCGTGCGCCCGTTTCACGGGCGGAGAAGAGGTGGACCGAAAGGAGAGCGGGGCGAGAAATGCGCAGGCCTATTCCCAGAGCGGAGTCGTCGCGACACCTTAGGCCTGCACCTCATGCGTTCGCGTCGATCGCGCGGTCGATGGCTTCGCGAAGCGCGTGGGCGGCGGCGCCGGGGTCTTCGGCGCTGCAGACGGCTGAACTCACCGCGATGCCCT
>DASZQL010000089.1:0-18323 GCA_035549675.1 Phycisphaerales bacterium
CACGAGATCCCCACCCCCGCCCTCCTCGAAGTCATCACCCTCTCCGTCATCAACGACCGCCGCGCCCAGTACCGCCTCCTCGAGGAAGGCAACCTCGACGAGCGCGCGTCGATGATCGAGCGCGAGCTCCGCCGCACCCGAGCCCTCATCAACCGCGCCCGCCCCCAGTGGGACCCCGAAGCCCCCACCGGCGTGACGTGGAACTGATCGCCGATCGCCCCACGGGCGCACGATCATCGCGAGGGGCGCCGCGGCAAGGCCGCAAGCCCCTCGAACCGATCACCCGCCCGATTCCCGCCCCCTGGGCGGACGAACCATTGATCACGCGAGTCAACGCCGTGCGAATTGCTGGGTATGCCGCCGCGCACGCCCCCTCTCCCTCTGGGAGAGGGCGGCGGTGAGGGCTTCCCTCTTCTACTTCCTCTTCTCCGTCTTTCTGTTCTTGTGTTCAGCAAGGGAGTTGCAGAGGGGCGGCACGCCCCTCTGCATCAGCGATCTACTCACCGCCTCAACGGATCCACCCGCGGCGTCGCGTCCCCATGTCTCTCCACCCGCGCTGCAACTTCTCTCCAAACCTTCTTCGCCCCTTCTCCCGCCACCCCCTTCACCACCCGCCACAGCAACGAGCGCCTCGGCAAGCATCCCACCCCGATCGCCTCAATCACCAGGTCCGCCAGGTGATCAATCACGCCCGTGCTCTGCAAATCTCTTCCAACCGCAACCGTATCAATGAACGCGAGCCGCGCAACCTCTGTCGCGCCACCGTCGCCCCCGCGCCCCCACCTGACCACCCAGTTCGAAGGCTTCGCATCCCCGTTCACCAACCTCTTCTCCGCCAACCGCCGCACCACGAGCGCCACCGCATCCGCCAGCACATGCTCTTGCTCTACGCTCAACTCCCGCGCCGCCATGTACTCCAGGAGTGTCCGTCCTTCCAGATGGTCCAGCACCAGCGTCTCGACGAGCCGTCCGCGCTCATCCCGCCCCCGAAACAGCACAACAGGCCGCGCGCACTCAAACCCCTCCGTCATCAGCAGTTCCGCCCCGTCCCATTGTCGCATCAGCCGCGTTGATCCAAACAGCCGTTGAAACAGGTGCTTGGGCTTGTTGACGAGCATCGTCTTGACGACAACGCGCCGCCCTTCCTCGCTTCGATTGTCTTGTTCTCTCTCCCTCTGGGAGAGGGCCGGGGTGAGGGCTTCCCTCTTCTCCTGCCCGTCTACGCGTGCTCCCCTCTTATCTGCGCGCCCGTCATGCTCCGGGAGCAGCACTCCCTCCATCACCGCCGTCCGCGCATCCACTTTCAGCACGCGCCCCCCGCGCCGCTCCAGCGCCCCGCCCACAAACCCCGCCGAAGCCACCCCGCGCGCCACCCCCAGCGCCGCCGCGCCCGCCGACCGCACCACCCGAATCCCCTTCGCGCCGGGAACAATCACAGCGCCGAGTGTACGCCCGCGTCCCAACACAACTGACCGCGTGCCACTACAGGCCGTCGCTCTGAACGGCCTGTAGTGCCCTGACGAACCCGCACTCCGGACACTTCGCAACGTTCACGGGCAACCCGCGCAGGTCATACCCGCAATCGCGGCACAACCCCCGCCGCCTACGAACGACCCGCTGCGCCACCGTGCCCAGCCCCCACACTACTCCGACCACCGCCGCATACGCCGTCGGGTTCACCGCAAAGCCCGCGACGCACGGCTTCAACGGCAGCCGCCGCTTGACCACCGGGTATGTCACCTTGCCGGGACGCACCAACTCTGGAAGGTCCACGCCCTCCGCGAGCCAGGCCCCGCGGTCCTCCCGTCTCATCCGCTCATTCGCGTGCGGCCAGTACGACACCGGTTGCGACACCTCCGTCGTCTGCCACGACATTGCCGGCATCGGGAATCCATACGAAAATAGAAAGAGCCTGAACTCCGCCGCGGGAACCTGCGCCGTCGGCGCCGGCCATCCCAGCCGCTCCGGCGGCGGCCCATCGCCCGTGCAAACCGTCTCGCGCCTTCCGATCAGCGTGACATCACTCGCCCGCTCCGGTTTCGGCGGCCACCCCGCCTCCACCGGCCCCGGCCATCGCAGCTCGGACAAATACCACTCGCGGCGATTGCTTTCCGTGATGTCCGTCAACAAAATCTCCCGCCCCCACGCCGCGATCCCCCACGCCACCAACACATTCACCACCGCGCCGAGCAGCAGGCACACGACCGCCCTCCGAGCCCAGCGCTTCATGCCGTCCGCGCTCCGTTCTCAAACTCTCAAATCCAACTCGGCCGAACGTGCCTACCGTGACAATCGCTCAACACAATGGTCAGCTTCAAGAGGAACTCTTTGCTCTGTCTTTCTCTGTGATCTCTGTGTCTCTGTGGTGAATGTCTTTTCTTGAGCTCTACGCCCCGCTCGGATGCCAGATCGTCTTCATCTCCACGAACGGCTCGATCCACCACGGGTTCTGGCACGTCTCCGCGTCGAACCACTCATCGGCGCCGACCTCGCGCACACGGACGCGCTTGACATTCTCCGCCGCGCCGAGCCGCAGCACCCGCGCCTCCTCATCCGACAAGTTCGCCGCATGGATCGCGTCAATCTCACGGTGCGATGCAAAGTGTTCGAGCAACTCCGCGCGCTCTCCAGTCAAGAGGTTCACGACCCCCGCCGGCACATCGCTCGTCGCGCACACCTCGCCGAAGATGCACGTCGCCAGCGGGTGCAGCTCGCTCCCGAGCGCGACGACCGTGCACCCGCCGCACAGCGCCGGCGCGATCAGCGACACCAACCCCAGAAGTCCTGGCGAATCCGGCGCGACCACACCCACAACACCCGTCCCCTCCGGGATCGTGAAGTTGTAATAAGGCCCGACCACCGGGTTGTTGCACCCCAGCACCTGCGCGAACTTGTCCGCCCACCCCGCATAGCTCACGAGCCGGTCCACCGCCGCGGATACTTCCGCATCGGCATTCACCTTCGTGCCGCCGCGATCGCCCGCGCGCGCCGTGCCTTTTTTCACAATCTTCTTCTCGCCTCTGCTTCCTCTCTGTGCCTCTGTGCCTCTGTGGTGAGTCTTTTCTTCAGCGTTCTCGAGCGCCTCCACAAACTCGCGCCGCTTCCCCTCGAGCATCTCGCTCATGCGGTAGAGAATCTGCCCCCGGTTGTACGCCGCCCGCCGCATCCACCCCTCGTGCGCCGCGCGCGCCGCAACCACCGCGTCCCGCAGATCCTTCCTCGACCCGCGGCAGACGTGCGCCAGCACCCGCTCCCCGGAACCATCCATCACCCGGATGCTCCGCCCCGACTCCGACCGAGGGAACTGCCCGTTGATGAACAGCTTGTACGTCTTGACTACATCCAGCCGCTCGTTCATCGCAACACTCCCGCCTGGCAATCGAAACTCAAGAGCCGCGAACGCTCGCCCCGCGCGCAAATCCACATTCGTGCGCACGATCACGACACCACACAGTATCCCGCGCCGCCCGACCCGGAACAATCGCCACGTCACGACCGCAACTGTTCCACGTGGAACAATTCCCTTCGCGACTCCCGCCTTCCGACTTTCTTCTTTCGCTTTTCCTACGCCGTCGCCCGGAGTGGCGCCTCCGCCGCGCCCCCGCCGTTCGCCGGGGCCAGCAGCCGCCCGCACGCCGCCGTGAACCTTTCAATGACAAACGGCGTCTGCAGCCGCTCGTGCGCCCGGCCCGCGAGCAGGAACGCTTCCGGGATCAGCTTCCCCGAAGGCGAGACCACCACCACCGGGAGCCGCTCCCCGCTCATGGTCGTCTCGAGGTCCTTCAGCCGCTTGCTCACGACCGGGATCGCCGCGGCGTTGGGGATCTCCACGATCGCGATCGTCGGCGCCTCGTCCGCGAACTCGCCCGCGACTCGTTTGCAGAAGATCCGCAGCGCGTCGAACGGCTCGTCCGCCCCGATGTACAGCGGCCGGAAGTGCGCGCCGAGCGAGCCCCGCACCGACTCGCGCGCCTGCGGCCACGCCGCGACGTTCGAGAACGACAGCATCGCGAACTTCATCTCGTCCGTCTGGCTCGGGATGTCCCGCTCGATCTCCTCGATGACCGACTCCTGCAGCCCGAGCGTGCGGCGCAGCTCCGCCGTCGGGTAGATCGTCATGTTCCCGCTGCTCCCCAGCAGGAGCGCGTGCGCGAGGCGGTTGGCGAGCGCGAGTGTCGTCGTCTCGCGCAGCTCCGAGGGGGACATCGCCCGGAGGTTCGCGGCCGAGAGATGGTGGAATACGATCGGGTTGATGAGCTGCTTGGGGAAGTTCCACGAGTGCAGGACCCGGTCCATCACCTCGGCGTGATTGAAGAGGAGCATCCGCTTCTCGACGTACTCGAGCGGGAGGTTCATCTCGCGCGCGGTGCGGAGCACGTGCACGTACCGCTCGCCCAACTGCTCGGCGAGGACCATCCGTCCCGCGTCGTGGAGCAGCCCCATCGTGAAAGCGGAGTCGGCGTCGGTGCTGCCGGCGGCGCGGGCGATCGTGGTCGCGATGAGGCCGCACCCGATGGCGTGCTCCCAGAACTGGTTGCAGTCGAGGAACTTCGAGAGCTCGGGGTTGGAGAATCGCTCGATGACGGCGATGTTGAGGACCGCCTGACGGATCTGGTCGGTGCCGATGCGGAGGACGGCCTTGCGGATGGAGTCGACGGGCTCGCCGCGGGTGTAGACGGCCGAGTTCGCCATTTTGAGCATCTTGAGGGCGATGGCGTGGTCCATGCGGACGGCCTCGACGATCTGGTCCATCGAGGCGCCTTCGCTATTGGTGAGCTTGAGCAGGTGCCCGACAGCGGGGGAGAGGGCCTTGACCTCGCCTCCCTTGTCGATGCACTCCTGGATCTCGGTGCGGTTGACGATGGGGCGGAGGCTCTTGAGAAGCTCGACGGCATCGTCCGCGGCGGAGTGTTGCGTGCCCGGCTTGATCGGGGCTGCCGGGGCGATGGAGCGCGTCTTGTTCGCCGTGACCGCGACGGGAGATTTCATCGAGCCGGTCTTCGACGGATCGATCTTGAGAGGCGCGGGCGCTTCTTGCGGAGGCTTGAGCGCGGTCTCGATCTTCTGCAGAAACTCCGCGATCGAGAAGCGGTTCTTGAGCATGAACCCGTTGATGCCCAGCTTGATGGTGTTCACGAGCTGCGCTTTGGTGGGCGCGCCGGCGAGGACGAGCACGGGTGTGCGCGCGGTTTTCGGAGAGTTACGGACGTTGCGGATGAACCCGACGCCGTCGTACTGGCCGAAGGTCAGCTCGGTGATGATGAGATCGGGCGCGTTGACGGAGATGATGGCGAGCGCCTCGGCGGGCGAGGTCACGGTCGTCACGGTGTGCGTGCGAGTTTGAAGAATCTCGGCGAGTGGCTCGCGGACGAGGGCGGCGGGCTCGACGAGAAGAATGGTCGCCACGCTCGGACTCCTGCCGCGGATGGTCTAGCCCGCGCGGCGGATGAGCGTTCATCGCGCAGGGATGGTGGGGGCATCGGCGATCGCGGCGGGGATGTGGTGCGCCGCGGCGTGCGCGCGGCGTGAAGCACCTTGAACGGGCTGGAGTAGACGGAATGAGCGAGGTTCCCCGCTTCTGGCGGGAAGAGGTGGCGGAATGGACATGCTTCCCAGAGCGGAAGCATGCCACCTGATGTTCGCGCGCGGCGGCGGCCCACGGCGGGTGGGCGGGAGTTCAGCCGGGGGCGCGCCGGCGAGTGTGATTTGTGCGTGTTTTTCCGGGCGTGCATGGGCCGGAAGTGAGCGGGTTTTCGCGTTGGACTTTGCTCCGGACGCGTTCGAGCCGATGAGGACTACACTCGTTATCGCTCCTTCGCGGAGTCGCCCCATGCCGCTCACCTCGCCCGCTCACACCGCGTCCGACACACCCGCCTCTTCGCCCGATCCGTGCGTCGTGGTGATCTTCGGCGCGTCGGGCGATCTCGCGCACCGGAAGCTGATCCCGGCCCTGTATGAGCTCGAAGCGCAGGGGCGGCTGCCCAAGGGTTTGTGCGTGCTGGGCGTCTCGCGCACGGAGATGACGGACGAGGCGTGGCGGGACACACTCACGCCCCACGCGAAGAAGCACGCGGTCGGGTTCGACGACGCGAAGTGGGCGGCGTTCAGTCAGAAGCTCCACTACCTCGCGGCGAGCGCGACGGAGGCGGACGCGTACGGCCCGATGACGCGCCGCATCAGCGAGCTCGCGGCGAAGCACAAGACGTTCGGGAGCGATCCGTCGGTGAGTCGCCACCCAGGCGGGCTGCCGAACATCCTGTTCTATCTCTCGGTCGCGCCGCAGCTCTACGGGCCGATCGTCGAGCGGCTCGGGCAGTCGGGGCTGGTGATGGAAGGGAAGCGATGGTGCGCGATCGAGCCGGGCGCGATGCCCTGGCAGCGGATCATCGTCGAGAAGCCCTTCGGCACGGACCTCGCGTCGGCGGAGGAACTGAACCGGGTGCTGGGGCGCGTCTTCGAGGAAGACTCGATCTACCGCATCGACCACTACCTCGGCAAGGAGCTGGTCCAGAACATCCTCGTGATGCGGTTCGTCAACACGATCTTCGAGCCCTTGTGGAACAACCAGTACGTGGATCACGTGCAGGTGACGGCGGCGGAGACGGTGGGGGTCGGCAAGCGCGCGGGGAACTTCTACGACACGGCGGGCGCGCTGCGCGACATGATCCAGAGCCACCTTTTGCAGGTGGCGGCGCTGGTGGCGATGGAGCCGCCCAGCATTTACTCGCCCGACGCGATCCGGCGCGAGAAGATCAAGATCATCAGCTCGGCGCGCGAGGCGCCGGTGGAGCGCGCGCACGAGTTCGCGGTGCTGGGGCGGTACGGCCCGAGCAACAAGCCCGACGATGAGGACGGCGGCCTGCCGTACGAGAAGCTCGAGGGCGTCAGGCCCGAGCGGCGCACCGAGACGTTCGCGGCGATGAAGCTGCACTTCGACAACTGGCGCTGGTCGGGCGTGCCCTTCTACGTGCGCTCGGGGAAGAAGATGGCGCGGAAGCTCACGGAGGTGGTGGTGCAGTTCAAGCACCCGCCGGTGAATCTGCTGCGCAAGGTCGAGGGGTACGAGGGGCTCGGGTGCGGGGCGCGGCCCGCGAACCGGATCGTGATCAACATCGCGCCGGAAGACGGCATTTCTCTGCGGTTCGAGGCGAAGGTGCCGGGGCCGAACCTCCTGATCGACTCGGTCAAGATGGACATGGACTACGCGACGACGTTCAAGAGCAAGGCGATCGAAGCGTACGGGCCGCTGATGCTCGACGCGATGCGCGGCGACCAGACTCTCTTCAAGCACAAGGACGAGGTGGAGACGGGCTGGCGGATCTGCCAGCCGATTCTCGACTCGGCGAAGGTGCGGAACTCGATCGAGACGTACGCGCCGGGGACGTGGGGGCCGGAGTCGTCGGACGAACTGCTCGGGCGCGACGGGCGCGTGTGGCACAATCCGAGGCAGGGGGAGACGCGGTAACTTCGCGCTCCCTTCGAGTCCAGAACCGGTTGAGAGATTGCTGATGCAGAGGAGCGTGCCGCCCCTCTGCAACTCCGCTGCGGAAGAGAAGAAGGGGAGAAAACGGAGAGGAAGTAGCCCTCACCCCGGCCCTCTCCCAGAGGGAGAGGGAGCGAAAAAAGGTAGCGGCCCCGCTGCGACGGCTCCTCCTCCGTCGAAGCGATGGCCGCTCCCGGTTTGCTGGTTTGCCGCGGGGCGAAACAATCGTTCGCCCAAGGGGCGAAAGGAAACAAGAAGAGAGGGTCGGCTTCGAGGGGCTTGCCACTTTGTGGCGGCGCCCCTCGCAACAATCGTGCGCCCTTCGGGCGAAGAACAGGAAACGGGAAAAAACAGAGAGAAAGAACAGAGGAACAAGAGAGGAAGAACAGAGAAAGAAGAGAGGAAGAAGAGAGGAACAAAAGAGGAAGAAGAGAGGACGAAGAGAGAACGAACGGAGGAAGAGATGAAAAAGAGGAGCGCCAAGATCGCGAGACATTCAGGCCAACTGGAAGAGCAATGAGTTTGGAGAATCTCACGCCGCGTGGGCGGAGCGGTGGCGGCGGGCGAATGGGGCGGGGTGAGATGGACGGTCCGTTGTTGCGGTGTGGCGGATCGAGGTGAAGCGCTCGAGGAGCGGGGCTGCGGAGCGGTCGTGGAAGAGGCCGGCGCGCTCGGCGCTTTCGAGGAGACGATCCACATCCGCGGCGGCGGCGAGGCGCGGGGAAGGGGCGGCCTGCCAGAGGACGATGGCGGCGTCGATGGGGTCCATGCCGAGGCGGGCGCCGATCCGGCCGCCGAAGAGGGTGCAGGCGGAGGCGAGGGCTTCGCACGCGGCGACGGCGGCGGCGCGGAGCTGGTCGCGCTCGGCGGCGGTCATGCACTCCTGACCGGCGCGAAGGCCGGAGAGGGAATCGACCTGGCGGGTGACGGCGGCGAGGGCGGCGGCGGCGACGGCGGTGGCGCCGAGCGTGCCGAAGGAGCCGTCGGGCTGCTGGCGGTCGATGAGCGCGGTGAGCAACTCGCGCGTCACGTCGGTCGGCATGTAGGTGAGGTCCACAACGCGCTGCAGCGCGAGGCCGATGGCGCTGGCGGCGACGGAGTGAGGCGCGGAGAGGCGGAGTCGGACCGGGAGGGGGATCGGCCGCGCTGAGCGGAGCGATTCCTCGAAGACTCGGTCGAAGTCGCCGGCACGCGAAAGGCGGATGATTTTCGGAAGGTTGATCATCGGTGTTCCCCTGACCCGCTGGTCCCGCCGAGGTGCGGAGCGGCCCACCCGACCGCGGCACTCGGCTTGTGTTTGGGTGATTATCGCTCGGAATACGATCCGGTCAATACCCTAACGTTTAGAAATTTTGGATTTTGTTTAGGTGGGTGGTTTGAGGGGTGCGGCGGGCATGTTTCTCGTTGAAGATACGTCGGGGACACAGAGGGGCGTGCCGTCCCTCTGCAACTCCCGGCTGAAGGCCAAGGCAAGCGCACAAAGAAACTGTGAACGGCGCTCGAAACGCCCCCTCCGTCATACTGCGCATGACACCTCCCCCGATCGGAATCTGGGGAGGCCCCGTGGCGGGTGGCGGCAAGAGCGAAAGGCGGAGCGACGACAGCGAAAGGCGGGAAAGGCCCGGTTCGGGTAGGGTGCGTGGACCGATCGGCGGGGCGTCCGAAGTCGGGCGTGCCGCAAGACCGGCGGCCGTAACCGGAAGAAGAGCCGATGAGCCGCTACGAGCAGCCGTACCAATCGCCGATGGAGCTGGAGGAGCGTCCGACGAATCCGACCGCGCTGGTCGGGTTCATCCTGTCGTTCTGCGTGAGCCCGGTGGGATTGATCTTGAGCCTGGTGTCGCTGATGTGGCGGCCGCGGGGCTTTGCGATCGCGGGGGTGATCATCGGGCTGATCGGGACGGCGATCTGGACGGCGGTCGGTGTCTTCGCCGTGAACATCGGCAAGACGGTCGCCACCTACACCGAGCTCAACCACGCCGTCATCGCGGTCCAGAAGGACCTGGAAGCCAAGAAGAGCGCGGACAGCAAGTACCCCTCCGACCTCGCCGGCATCACCGCGGGCACCGACCCGTGGGGCACCGCGCTGCGTTACGAGCCCTCTGCCGACGGCGCCGGCTACACCCTGGTCTCCGCCGGCCGCGACAAGAGCTTCGACACCATGGACGACATGATCTTCGATCATTACATGAACGAAGATTTCCTGACGGCGACCGTGGCCGTCGCGGCTTCCACCGAATGGTTCGCCTCGCTCGGCGGCGGCAAGGGCGGCGAGTACATCCGAGGCATGCGCGACGTGATGCGGCTGGCGAACGACATCGGCAGCTACCGGGATGCGCACGGGAAAGTGCCGGAGTCGCTCATGGACATCCCGGGCATGACGGAAAAGCTGATGACGGACCCGTGGGGCAAGCCCTACCGGTACGACCCCAGCGAGAGCGGGACGACGGCCCGGATCACGTCGGACGGGCCGGACGGGATCGAAGGCTCGCAGGATGATCTCGATTCGCAGAACATGCGGTTCGAGACGCCGAAGCAGCAGCGGGCACGGACGCAGAAGGCGGTCGAGGAGCACAAGGCGAAGGAGGCGGAAGAAGCGAAACCCGAGGCGGATGAGGCGAAGCCGGCGGAAGAAAAGAAGGAGTAGACCCAGCCACAGATAACCCGGATAAGCCCAGATGAGGAGCGAAAGAGATCGGAATCGTGGATCCGGTTTTCTGACTTCTATCTGGGGCGATCTGGGTCATCTGTGGCCGGCTTGAGGTGCTGATCGGCGGGGTCGGCGCGGCGGGGGTCGTACCAGAGGCCGAGGGCGTCGCGTGAGCGGACGCCGGTGCGGATGTTCAGCGCCAATCGGAAGCTGGCGAACAGGATCTCGAAGCCCGAATACGTGCGGAGTTTGCGGCCGGAGGTGAGGACGGTTTCGCGCAGGGTGACGAACCGGCCGCGCTGCTTGATGGCCTTAGCGAACATGACTTCCTCGGCGGCGAAGACGGACTCGTCCCAGCCGCCGATGTGCTCGTAGGCGTGTCGGGTGCAGAAGATGAAGCAGCCGCCGGCGAGGCGGAAGAGTCGGAACGACAAGTTGAGTGGGCCGAGGAGGAAGGGGACGTATCGGGGGTAGGGCTTGTCGAAACGGACGGTGGCGCCGCCGGCGAGGTGGTTGTTTGTGAGGGCGGCGAGGGCGGCGCGGAGGACGGGCTCGTTGATGGCGGTGTCGGCGTCGATGAAGAAGAAGGTGTCGCCGGTGGCGGCGCGGGCTCCGGCGTTGCGGGCGGCGGCGATCTGGCGGCGGTCGATGGAGACGACGCGGGCGCCGAGTGATTCCGCGACGCGCGCGGTGGCGTCAGTCGAGGCGTCGTTGGCGACGATGATCTCGTAGGGGCGGCCGACGGCGCGGGCGGCGTCGTGGATCGCGCTCAGCGTGCGCGGGAGTTGGAACTCCTCGTTGTGGGCGGGGATGATGAACGAGAGCATCGGGGGAGTGAAAAGTTAGAAAGTGCTTGGTTGAAAGTGTAGAGGGGCGGGGCGCGCTACAGCCTGTTGGGATGCGAATGCTGATGCAGAGGGGCGTGGCGCTCTCTGCAACTCCCCTGGCTGAAGGCGAAAGACAGCGTTTCGGAGAAGGAGCCGTAGAAGAAGAAAGCCCCCACCCCGACCTTCTCCCAGAGGGAGAGGGAGCTGAACAGGCGTCCTGACGGTCGCGTCTCGTGGTCGCGGGGGTCGATCAGTATGCGATGTTGGCCCAGGGATCGGTGGAAAGGGTGCTGACGGCGGCGCTGCCGGAGACGGCGGGGGTGACGGCCGGAAGGCCGTTGAATACTTCGCCGTAGCGGTTGTTCGCGGCGAACTCGTAGTTGGTGCTGTTGGCCGAGGCGCTGTTGCGGATGATCAGGCTGCCGGCGCCGTCGACGTCGATGCCGCGGTCGTTGCCGATGACGTTGTTGGAGTCGATGCGGTTGTCGCCGCCGGTGGTGTGGACGCCGGCGCCGCTGGCGACGCCGCTGCCGTTTTCATAGCAGTTGTTGTGGGCAATGAACGCGCCCGTGGTGGCGCGGATGCCGTCCTGGGTGTTGCGGAACGAGGTGCACCGCTGGACGTTGGCGCCGAGGCTGGCGGAGATGCCGTGGAGCGCGTTGCTGTTGGTGGTGCAATCCATGATGGTGCAGCCGACGGTGGCGGCGATGCCGTTGAACTGGTTGGACGAAGCCGTGCAGGCGGTGAGGGTGCAGTTGTCGTTGACGTTGAAGCCGTGCTCGAGGCTCGAAACGCTGGTGCAGTGGGTGATGGTGGCGTTGGGCCCGCTCGAGATGCCGTCGCCGCTGTTGGAGGTGCATTGGCAGGACGAGACGATCGAGCTGTGTCCCGCCACGATGCCGTCGCCGGTGTTGTTGGTGGCGAGGCACTGCCGGATGATGCTGGCGGCGCCGGCGCCGATGCCGTTCACGGCGTTCTGTCGGGCGTGCACGCTCTCGACGATGATGGGGACGTTGGAGCCGGTGAGGGCGTCGATGCCGTCGCTGCCCCAGTCGCGGATCACGCCGTTGCGGATGGTGATGCCGTAGACGGCGATGGCGACACGCACGCCGTCGAGGGAGCCGGGCACGCCGATGAGCGAGAAGCCGTTGAGGTCGAGTGTGACGCCGGTGGCGGCGATCTTGATGCCGTTCTTGGCGCTCGCGCCCACGACATTCCCGGTGAGGTAATACGAGCCGGGGGCGGTGATGGAGAAGGTGGAGTCGGCGTCGCCGGGCGTGGTGGCGTTGCTGATGGGGGTGCGCGGCTCGACGGTCTGGAGATCCTTCATGGTCGGCGAGATGACGCCGAGGGGTGGATTGAGGTCGCCGGCGAGGGCGGCGGAGGAAGCGAGCAACGCGACGAGCGACAGAACGCCTAATGCGTTTTTCATCGGAGCCTCCGAATAGGGAATTGGCTGCGGATCGCCAGAGCGTCGCGGCTCGGTTGGATGCAACGTAGCATCGGGGGCGCGCCGGACGGCATCGCGATTCGCGGTTTTACGTGTTTTTCTTCTGCCAAATAGGCAGTTTGAGCAGGTCTTGGGCAAGGATTGACCGGGCACCGGAGCATTCATGATCGGAAAGCCGCCTGTCCATGGGACTTACAGATCCGGGTTTGGCATCGGTGTTGCAATCGTGGGGGGTAGTCGGCTTTCTGAAACAATGAACTGGATCGTCCCGGCAAACACACCGGGCTGGATTAGAGAGGAACAGAGCTATGTCAAAGATCATTGGAATCGACCTCGGAACGACAAACTCGGTGGTGGCGGTCATGGAGGGGAGCACGCCCAAGGTGCTCATCAACTCGTCGGGCAGCCGCCTGACGCCCTCGGTGGTCGCGTTCACCGATAAGGGCGAACGGCTCGTCGGCCAGACCGCGCGGCACCAGCAAGTCACGAACCCCAAGAACACGATCTACTCGATCAAGCGGTTCATGGGGCGTCGGCGGAGCGAAGTCAGCTCGAAGGCGGAAGGCGGTTACGGCAAGGAAGGCAACGAAGAGTCCAAGGTGCCGTACGCGATCGTGGGCGGCCCGGACGACTTCGTGAAGGTGAAGGTGAACCAGGGCGAGTTCACGCCGCAGCAGGTCTCGGCGTTCATTCTTCAGGACCTGAAGAAAACGGCGGAGGATTACCTCGGCGAGAAGGTGACCCGCGCGGTCATCACCGTCCCGGCGTATTTCAACGATGCGCAGCGCCAGGCGACCAAGGACGCCGGCGAGATCGCGGGCCTCAAGGTCGAGCGCATCATCAACGAGCCGACGGCGGCGGCGCTCGCCTACGGTCTCGACAAGAAGAAGAACGAGAAGATCGCGGTCTTCGACCTCGGCGGCGGCACGTTCGACGTGTCGATCCTCGACCTGGGCGAGGGCGTGTTTGAAGTTCTTTCGACGAACGGCGATACGCACCTGGGCGGCGACGACTGGGACCAGCGGCTCATCGACCACATCGCTGAGGAGTTCCGCAAGCAGTCGGGCATCGACGTCCGCAAGGACGCCATGGCGCTGCAGCGGCTCAAGGAAGCGGCGGAGAAGGCGAAGATCGAGCTCTCGACGATGCAGGAGACGAGCGTGAACCTGCCGTTCATCACGGCGGACGCGAGCGGGCCCAAGCACCTGCAGATGAGCATCACCCGGGCGAAGTTCGAGAGCCTGTGCGAGGACCTCTTCAAGCGGCTGCGCGATCCGTGCGTGAACGCCCTCAAGGACGCCAAGCTCGACGCGAGCAAGATCGACGAGGTGCTGCTGGTCGGCGGCTCGACGCGCATGCCCCGGGTGCAGGCGATCGCCAAGGAAATCTTCGGCAAGGAGCCGGACAAGAGCGTGAACCCCGACGAGGCGGTCGCGGTGGGGGCGGCGGTCCAGGGCGCGATCCTCGAAGGGTCGGTCAAGGACGTGCTGCTCCTCGATGTCACCCCGCTGAGCCTGGGCGTTGAGACGCTGGGCGGCGTGATGACGCCGCTGATCACGCGGAACACGACCGTGCCGACGAGCAAGAAGGAAGTCTTCTCTACGGCGAGCGACAACCAGACGAGCGTGCAGATCCATGTCCTGCAGGGCGAGCGTGAGTTCGCCAAGGACAACCGGACGCTGGGCATGTTCGAGTTGAAGGACATCGCGCCATCGCCGAGAGGGATGCCGCAGATCGAGGTGGAGTTCGCGCTGGACGCGAACGGCATCCTGACGGTCACGGCGACGGACAAGGGGACGGGCAAGAGCCAGAACATCCGGATCACCAACTCGGGTGGTCTGCCCAAGGAGGAGATCGAGCGGATGCGGCGGGACGCGGAAGCGCACGCCGCGGAAGACAAGGCCCGTCGCGAGCTGATCGACCTGAAGAACCGCGCGGACGGGATGCTCCACCAGACCCGGCGCGCGCTCGAGGAGCACGGCGGGAAGGTGGAGCCGGCGACGCGCGGGAACATCGAGTCGTCGCTCTCGGCGCTGGAATCAGCGATCAAGGGCGAGGACAAGACGGCGATCGAGCGCGCGATGAGCGAGCTCGAGAAGTCCTCGATGGAACTGGGCAAGGCGGTCTACGAAGCCGAGGCGGCGAAGGCCAAATCGGGTGGAACCGCGAGCGGGCCCGGTGCGCAGAGTGAAGCGAAGCCGTCGGGGAACGGCGGCGGGAAGGATGATGTTGTCGACGCGGAGTTCAAGGTGAAGGAAGACTAAGACAAGGCACCAGGGACCGGGCATCGGGCATCAGCAGGAAAAGTCAGCGGGAAAAAGAGTGGACAGGGGGACGGTTGGAATTGGATCCTTGAACTGAGGCTGATGCGGAGTCCGGTGCGGTGATCGGATGACGAAAACAAAACGCGGCGCGGCGGTGAGGAGCCGCCGGGAACGCCGCTGACGAATGTTCTCTCTCTCCTCCAGGCGCCTCGTGGGGAATGTCCCTGCGGGGCGCTTTTCTTTTTTGCAGAGGAAGCGGCGAGGAATGTCGTGGTTAAGCAGACTCGACCATGGCGCCCCGCGCCTGCTACTTGGCTCGATAAATCAGTGTGACCGCGCCCGATCCGCTGACCGAACGGTATGTCAGCCCGGTGTGAAACTCGATGTCAAAGGGCATAAAAACAGGCGCGCTCCCGCTATTGGGGCCGGGAAGCAATGCAATGGGAGTAGCACTGGAAACGTCGGTGCTATTGCCGTCAAACAACTCTTGAGCCGAGCAACCATTGCATGGATTAAAAATGATGCCATGAAGCACGCCGGCGCTCGGCACGACAACAACCGTTCCGGCGGCTCCATTGCGATGCCAGTAGCTCCATTGCTGAGAGCTGCCGCTCGCTTGTTGAGCTAGCAATGCATAAATCTCCTCCAATGTGCGCATCGTCGGCTGCACTGGCCCTGCCGGCGGATTGACATCTCCTGCACGGGCGAGCGCCAGCACGCCAACGACAAGAGCCGCTGACGAGATCAGGCCATAACCGAAAACGCCGTGTTGTTTCATTGGTCGTTCCTTATTTCAAGTTGGATGAATCAGCATTAACTCAATCGCGATTAATCGAGGCGATAGAGCAGAGTCACGCCATGTGCCGTGTTTGACTGCTCCAATACCAATCCGTGCGAAAACTCAGCGTCCAGCGGGATATAGAGAGACGAGTGCCCTGAGTCACCGTGCGTGATGTGTGTGAGTTCCGCTATCCTCGGCAGGTCTGCAATGCTTGTCGTGTCTGCGTCGTAGAGCATCACTCTGCCGCATGTGACACAGTCGCCGTCCAAAATGGCAGCGTGAATGACGCCGGGTGCATTTGCGACAACGGTCACTCCGCTTGACATTCCGGGAATCCAGATCGATTTCCATCTACCGGCAGCGCCCACGGTTTGTCCTAGCGATACGCGATCATAAATCTCGTCCAGCGTATGCATTGTCCCCTGCACCGGTCCCGCCGGCGGATTGACGTCGCCCGCGCGGGCCCAGGCGAGAACGCCGACGGTCAGGACTGCCGCCGCGACCATGCCATAGCCGAGAAGACTTTGCCGTTTCATTGCCGTGCTCCCAGTTGTTGAGGCCGCGCGAACGCAGCGGCGTGAGGCGCCGAGGTCGGCGCGTTCGTGCATCGCGTGATGCACCGATGAACGAACTTACACCGCTTCTTAGGTTGTGCAAATGGAAGCGGCGTTTACGTCGCACCGGTCACGCAGAGCCGGGACCAGCGGCGTGGGGACACTGAGTCAGGGGGTAGAGACGCCACCCGCGTCGTGCACCGCACGCTTGCGTCTCGCGTCTTGCAGCGGCATTCGTGAGGATACGCAGCACCGGGCAAAAAAGAATGGAGCGCGCCACCAATCGCGCGCTCCGCTTCTTCCCCTCCACGACATGTCTCGCGGCCGCGGAGGCCGCGTGTGTTGGCTTTCCCAGTGTGCCCCGAACTCCGGAGCGCTCCAAGGGCTGGGCGGCATTTTCCGGGTAATTTGTGTTCATCGCGGGTTGGGGCGTTTTCGCAGTGTGGGCCGCGAGTTCTAACCCGTTTCCGCGTCATGGCTTGCGAAGTCCTGTGTTTCGGGGCGTCGGCGTTGTGGGGGATGGTGATACAGTGAGTCGCCATGAGTGCCCCCTCGCCGCGCGATATTCCCCTGGGTGGTGGAACGCCGGTTCCGGTCACGCCCGAAGCGGCCCCGGCGGTCCCGGCGCTGCCCGGGTCGGTCGTCGTTCGCGATGATGCGGAGGACCTTCATGCGGCGATGGGGGCGGATTTGCTCCTGCACGCGTTGAACTGCGTGCGGGCGTTCGGGGATTTTCACCTCGCGCTCTCGGGGGGCTCGACGCCGCTGCCGTTTTACCGGCGGCTGATGGTGGACCCGATGTTCCGCGCGATGCCGTGGAGCCGGACGCACCTGTGGATGGTGGATGAGCGGCGGGTGCCCTTCACGGATGAGCGGAGCAACTACGCGCATATTCGTGATTACATCGTCGAGCATTCTGACATCCCGCGCGAGCAGGCACACCCGATGCTCGCGATCGAGGATCGCGCGGACGAGCTGTACGAAGCAGAGTTGCGCGAGACGCTCGGCTGGCGCGAGAAGGGGCAGGACCGGCTCGACTACGTGCTCCTGGGCATGGGCAACGACGGGCACACGGCGAGTCTTTTTCCGAACTCGCCCGCGCTGCTGGCGCCGCGGGAGCGGCTCGTGGTGGTCAATGCGGGGCCGGCGGTCACGCCTCCGGACCGGGTGACGATGACATACACGCTCTTGAACGCGGCGCGGCTGATCGCGGTGCTGGTGACGGGCGAGGGGAAACGCGAGACGATCCGGCGCGTGGCGGAGGGACGCGAGCCGGAGTCGAAGCTGCCGATCCGGGGCATCAAGCCGGTCGGCGGGGTGCTGCGGTGGTATTTGGATTCGGATGCTTGTCCGAGGTAGCTGTCAGCGGTCGGCGATCAGCGGTCAGCAAGAAAGAGTGTGAAGCGGTCGGCACTCGGCGGTCAGGGATCAGCACGAAAGAGCGAGAGCATGAAGGACTTCCGGCAGTTAAAGGTGTGGGAGGAAGCTCATCGCTTGGCGCTGCTGGTTTACCGGCTCACCGGCACATTTCCGAAAGAAGAGCTGTACGGAATGGTGTCGCAGCTTCGGCGTGCGTCGTTCTCGATTCCGGCGAATCTGGCTGAAGGATGTGGCCGCGACGGGGACAAGGAACTCGCGCGATTCGTCCAGATCGCGATGGGCTCTGCGTGCGAACTGGAATACTTCCTTCTATTGGCGCGCGATCTTCGGATGCTGTCAGACGCTCAGCACTCGGAGGCGAATGGCACGACAGTAGCTGTCAAGAAAATGTTGGCTTCTTTACTCCGCAGACTTCGCGCCACTTCCCGAGTCTGAGCGCTGCCTGCAACCGCATTTGCTGGCTGATCGCCGAAAGCCGACCGCTGACCGCTTCTCAGCCCTTCAGATCGAGCTTCGAGCCGGATTCGCCGCGCTTGCTCTTGTTGAACTTGTCGGGCTTGTAGTAGGAGTGCTCGGTGCGGTCCTCGTGGGCTTCCTCGGCGACGTTGGGCTTGATGTTCCGGAGGCCCTCGGCGGAGTCCACCTGCTCGGCGGTGAACTCCACTTCGTCCGCGGCACGCTCGAAGGCCTCGCCCGGGCGCTGCCGCGCAAGACGGTCGCGCTCGACGCGGCGCTCGCGCTTCTCAGGCGGGATGGAACCCGCCGGGAGGAATGACCCGATGAACGGCATGGTCCCTCCATCGTCAGGGTGGCGAACGGGTCTTCAACACATCCGCTCGATTGGAGTTATCGCACCCGAACGCGGGACGCTAGCCGCGCAGCCTTTCCCGGATGGCGCGCATGACATCCCCGTGTTTGAGCGGATCGAAGGCGG
>DASZQL010000090.1:0-3973 GCA_035549675.1 Phycisphaerales bacterium
GAGATCGTCGTCTCGCCGCACGCGACGATGGGCGACGCGGCCCCCATCCAGTACAGCCCGTTGACGGGGATCGTTTCGCTGGGGCAGACGGAGCGTTCGAAGATCCTCTCGCCTCTGCTCGCGGAGATCGTCGATTCGGCCCGGCAGAATGGCTACGACGAAAAGCTCGTGCAGGCGCTCGTTTCACTCGGCGTCGAACTATGGATGATCGAGGACAAGGAAACAGGGCGGCGGTACTGCATCGACGAAGCGGAATACCGGGAGATTTTCGGCCATGCGCCGTCTCGCGGCGCGCCGTTGATCGCCTCGGGCACGACGGGGGTCATCTCGAACTCGCCTGTGCCAGAGCTTCCGCTTCCCGCGACCGACGCAACGCAGGCACCGGTCGGTGCGGAGGAAAACGGTTCCGGTCCCGCCGCTCCATTTCAACCCGCGAGCGGGGCGATCGATCGCAATACCATCGGCGAAGTCGATCAGGCGCTGACGGCGCCGAGCAGCCGCCCCATGTTCTCGGCGCGGGATGCGGATCGTTACAAGCTGGTCGGCTACGTGACAGACGGCCAGGCACTGCTGACGATGAAGGAGCGAGAGATCAAGTTCCTGGGCTTCGCCCACACCACGATCAAGGACGACCAGGAGCTCAAGGATTACACCGGCGCGCAGCATCTGCGGCGGCTGGATCAGAACTGGTCCGAGTACCTCGTCGAGTACATGACGCAGGGTGGGAGCGGGCTGGTCATCCGCGGCCTGCTGATCTTCGTGTTCCTGCTCGCGATGTTCATCGAGCTGAGCGTGCCGGGCGTCGGGATCGCGGGCGTGGTGGCGCTGGTCGCGCTCGGGGGACTGATCGTCCCTCCGATGCTGATCGGGGCGGCGAACTGGTGGGCCGGGGCGTCGATCATCGGCGGCTTGGTGCTGATCGTGCTGGAGATTTTCGTGCTGCCGGGCGTGGCAGTGGCGGGGGTCATCGGTGTTGGGCTGCTGCTGGTGGGGCTGATTGGTTTGTTCGCGGAGACGGGAGCGCTCTTCCCGGGGCAGAAGTCGGGGGACCGGGGCGATCTCGCGTGGGCGGGGAGCATCGTGATGCTCGCGGTGTTCGTGTCGGGCGTTGGGATGTATCTCTTCTCGAAGTACACCCATCGCTTCCCCCTGGCGGGGCGGCTGGTCCTGGCGGACCGCCAGCCGACGGGCGATTCGATCGGGCTTCTCGAAGCGATGGGCCCGGCGAAGAGTGAAGGCCCGGTGAAGATCGGAGCGACGGGCCGGACGGTCACGCCTTTACGGCCGGCGGGCACGGCGGACATTGATGGGAAGCTGATTGATGTGGTCGCGGAGTTTGGATTTGTCGGCGCCGGCGAGCCGATCCGCGTGGTGAACGTGACGCCCTATCGTGTGGGGGTAGAGTTGCACCGGTTGGATGATGCGGGTTCACCGAAGGGAGATTCGAAGGCGTGACCGACTCATCGACGCTGGTCTTGTGGGGATTCGGGCTGATCATCGCGTCGCTGCTCGTGGTGGGGATCGAGATGTTCGTCCCGTCGGGCGGCTTGCTCGGCGTGGTCGCAGCGGTGCTGGCGATCGCGGGGGTGATCGCGTTTTTCCGCGCGGACCCGGTGTGGGGAGTTCTGAGTCTGGTGTCGGTGCTGATCCTCGCGCCGATCATCGTGAACTTCGGGCTTAAAGTGATGCCGAACACACCCTTGGGGAAGAAGTTGATCCTGGGCGGATCGCCGAGTGAAGAAGAGATGCGGCGGGCGGCGGGTGAGGAAGCGCTGCAGCACAGCCGCGAGGCGGCGCTGGTCGGCGCGACAGGGACCGCGATGACGGACCTGCGCCCGGTGGGGACCGTGGATATCGACGGGACCCGCGTCGAGGTGCTCGCGGAGGGGGGGATGGTCCGCGCGGGGGCGAAGGTGCGCGTGACGGGGGTGAGCGGGACGCAGGTGAAGGTGCGCGAGATCGCGTGAGGGGTGGGGAGCGGATCGCGTATTGAGCCTCTCGCGCGAGCGAGAGGGCCGGTTGAGTTGGCAGGATGCGGTGGAGTTGCCCGTCGGCTTGCGCCGACGGCTCCATCGGCGTTCTTGTTGGCGAATGCTGTTATTCTCTGCCCGCCGAGGTTTGTGAACTCTCGATCAACTTGTCGGCGGAACCCAACACATGCAGAGCAGCAACGTCATCTTGATTGCGGTCCTGGTCATCGTCGGCTTTGTTGCGCTGATCGTCTTCGCGATCCTCTTCAACTTCTTCAATCTGTACATCCAGGCGCTCTTCAGCGGCGCGCGGGTGGGGATTCTCGAATTGGTCGGGATGAAGCTGCGGAAGGTGGATCCCCGGACGATCGTGTACAGCCGCATCCGCGCGGTGAAGGCGGGGCTCGATATTTCGACGAGCCAGCTTGAGACGCACTACCTCGCGGGCGGGCGCGTGCCGGCGGTGATCAACGCGCTGGTGGCCTCGAGCAAGGCCCGGATCACGCTGCCCTTCGACACCGCGTGCGCGATCGATCTCGCGGGCCGCGACATTCTCGACGCGGTGAACACGAGCGTGAACCCCAAGGTGATCGATGTGCCCAATCCCAAGCTGGGGCGTCCGACGATCGACGCGGTATCGAAGGACGGCATCCAGCTCAAGGCCCGCGCGCGGGTCACGGTGCGGACGAACATCGCCCGGCTGATCGGCGGCGCGACGGAGGAGACGATCATCGCCCGAGTCGGCGAGGGCATCGTGTCGTCGATCGGCTCCGCCGAGACGCATAAGGACGTGCTCGAAAATCCCGACCGTATCTCGAAGACGGTGCTCGGCAAGGGCCTCGACTCGGGCACGGCGTTCGAGATTTTGTCGATCGACATCGCGGACATCGACGTGGGCGAGAACATCGGCGCCAAGCTCCAGGCGGACCAGGCGGAGGCGGACAAGAAGCGATTCCAGGCGGAAGCCGAGAAGCGGCGGGCGTTGGCGCTGGCCCAGGAGCAGGAGCACAAGGCCGAGGCGCAGAAGAACCGGGCCCAGGTCGTGCTGGCAGAGGCGGAGATCCCGCGGGCCATGGCCGAGGCATTCCGGGGCGGGCGGCTCGGGATCATGGACTACTACCGTATGAAAAACGTGATGGCGGACACGAGCATGCGGTCGGCGATCGCCGGGACCGACGGGGGGGCGATCGGCTCGCCGGGGGAGTCTCGGGCGTAGAATCGGGGCCATGGCCCTTGGTTCCACGTCTTCATCTCGCACGGTCTATCTCGAGACCTTCGGTTGCCAGATGAACGAGCTCGATTCCGAGCTGGTCGCGGGACAGCTTCGCGCCTTGGGGTACCGGTTCGCCGACTCGGACGAGAAGGCGGATGTGGTGCTCTATAACACGTGTTCGGTGCGCGACCACGCCGAACAGAAGGTGCGCTCGAGGCTCGGCGAGATGCGGCTTCGCAAGGAAAACGAGCCGGGCTTGATCGTCGGCGTCCTGGGGTGCATGGCGGAACGGGACGGCGGGGGGCTTACTCGGAAGTTCCCGGTCATCGACCTGCTGGTCGGGCCGGGCGAACTCGACAAGTTGCCCGGGATGCTGGACAACGCGGTGCGGACGCGGGGTTCATTGCTCGACGAGACCGAAGCACCAGGCGGCAAACCACTAGCCCCGCTCCTGGCCTTACAGGGGAATACCTCGAGGCGATCGTCCACGCTCTCGGCGGCGGCGGACACGCTGGAAATGCTGGATCTGTCGCGGGCGGTGTCGCCGGAGGGGCACGGCGGCTCGGCGTATGTACGGATTACCCGGGGGTGCAACAAGTTCTGCACGTATTGCGTGGTGCCGTTCACGCGGGGGGCTGAGATCCACCGCCCGCCGGACCACATTGTGGATGAGTGCAAAAAACTCGCCGATGCGGGGGTGATCGAGGTCACGCTGCTCGGGCAGACGGTGAATCACTACCGATTCGAGCATGGCTCGGCGGTGACGGTGGGGGGGCTGGTCCAGCCGCAG
>DASZQL010000091.1:0-7908 GCA_035549675.1 Phycisphaerales bacterium
GCTCTTCCACAGCCAGTGCTTGGGGTGCTTGTTGTCATACGCCGCGGCGGCGAGCTCGTTCATGTACCCCTGAAGAAGTTCATCGACGTGCTGGTACCAGCCGAGCTCCTTGATGATTTGCTCGCGCGAAGCGCTGGAGCCAAGGACCCGGGCACGGCGCTCGTTCAGCATGGCCCGGTAGCCCGCTGTGGTGAGAGCACTATTGGGTCGCGGCGATCGATCAGCGCCGCCGCGGCGTGCGATCACCCAGAGATGGATCGGGTGCGCGGGGTCGTTGTCGAGCGGCACGCGGAGCCTTGGCCGCGACGGATCGCGCGAGTCCTCGCAAACCATTTCACCGGCTTCGATCCGCCGGACGCGTAGCCATTTGTTGTGGCGGATGTAGGCGCAGCACGCGTCCACGTTACCCCAGGCACCTCGTGCAACGGTTTCGAGCCCGCTCGCCTCGAGCGCTTCGCCGAACGCCAGCGGCGACCAGCGGCACCGATCATCCGGCTGCGCCATCGCGATATAGGGGAGCATGAAGACCGCGTGACCGCCGGGCGAAAGCACCCGGTGGATCGAGCGCAGACCCGCCGCGGGATCCTGCACGTGCTCCAGCGTGTTGTCGCAGATGAAGACGTCGCACGAGGCGTCGGGGACGCGGAGCAGGTCCTGCAGATCGTGCTCGGGGTAGGGCGCCTTCATATACGAGCCGATATCCCAGCCCAGCATCTCGCGGATGACGTGGTTCGTATCGCCGATCTCGATCACACGGCCGACCTCTTCGGGAAGGTGTTCCGCCACGGCCGCCTGCATCTGGTGGTACGCGGCGTAGCGCGACATCTTGTAGTAACCCAGGCGCACATCGCGCCGCGGCTCGTGCGCGAAGTCGAGCTCCGCCGGAGTGAACTCCGCCACGAACACCGCGCCCGTCGCCGTCCGCACTCGACCGATCTGAGACAGACCCATCGACGGATCGGCGAGGCGCGCCGCCACGCTCGATTCGGATTTCGCATCCGCGTCGATCAGCACACGCCCGAGAGGGAGCAACCCGGACCGACGGGCATCGAGCAAGCCGTTCAGAAAGGTGGCCGAGTCCAGAATGATCGCGTCGAACGGACCAGCGGTCTCAGGCTTCGCGCCGGAGTTCCATTCGCACACTCGCCAATCGGGCCTCGTGTACACGCGCCGAAGGCGCTCGAGCGTCGGCAGGGGCGCGCCGGGTGAGTGGTCCGTCGCGGCAGGCTGTTTCATGGATGCGACCGCCGCGTTCATGCGCATTTCTCCAGGCGAATCTGTTGACCGTGACGATCCGCAACAATCGACCCCGCGGCGTTCAGCATCCGCCCCGCGCGGGCCTCATACGAAAACGACTTTGCCAGTTCCATGGCGCGGGTCTGTCGCCCATGCTTCTCGCACTCGCGTGACGAGAGCGCTTCATGCACCGAGGCGCACAGCGAGCCCGCATCATCCGGTGTGAACCAGCGCACCACGCGCTCGTCCACCCAGTCCATCAGCGCCGGGATCCGTGACGCCACGATCGGCATCCCCGACGCCAGGTACTCGCCGAGCTTGAGCGGGCTGGTCCACGCCGCGGAGGGATGGTTCGCGCTCGGAGGGAGCAGCAGGACGTCGGCGTGCCACAGCCACGCCGGCACTTCTGTGTGCGGCCTGGCGCCATGAACGTGCACATTCGCAAGCCCGCCCGCGCGGACCAGGCCGTGCACCCGCTCCACGTCGTCGCGCAAGCCGCCCACGAGATGGAATGTGATGTCCGGCGCGAGCTTCGCGCCATCGAGAATGGTCGGGATGCCCTTGTAGTCGTACAGATGGCCCGCGTACACCACGTGCGGACCCGCACCGAACGCCCTGTACGGGTTCGGAATGTTGGGCCGGTGCTCGGGCCGCGCAAAGAGATCGACGTCGACACCATCAGGCGTGATGATGATTCGGCCCGGCGCCGCGCCGCGGGCGAGATAGTCCGCTCGCAGGCGCTCCGAGATCGTCGTGATGACAAGAGGGTACGACTGGGTTGTGCGGCAGCATTCGTCCAGTGAAGGATTAACGGAACCGGCGTGGGCGTGGGTTTCCAAAATCGTCGCGAGACCGTGCTCCGCGGCGAGCTGCGCGCCGTGGAAATGCCTCGCATACACCAGCGACGCGCCCCGCCGCTCGGCTTCGGCCACGGCCCAGTGCGCGAACGCAGCGGGGTCGTCCGCGTCGATCGAGGCCGGCGCAAACGCCCATTCGATGGCTGTTTCGCCGTAGAGCGGGGCGAGCGTGGCGGTGGCGTGTCCGTCTTCGGGCGGGCGGCAAAGGATCGTCACGCCGTGACCGTGGCGCGCGAAACCCCCCGCCGTCTTGACGACATTGATCGCGTGCGCGAGGTGGCTCGGCGGGCGGATCTCGCTGACAACGCACACGTTCACGCGGCGCTCCTCAGTGCGGGAGTGGCGTCCGCCGCACGCCGCACGGCGTGCGCTTCGTACCACGCCGCGAGAAAACACAGGGCGAAGGACCGAGCCTCGCGACTCGGAACGCCGGGCGCAACCACGTTCCTCCAGCCCGGCGCCAGTGCGCCACCCGCGAACAGCGCCGCGTCGCGCGTCGTGTCGAGCGCCCGTGTCCAGAGGTTGTCGTCACCAAGCCGCAGGCTAAACCCCTGTTTGGGGCGGCGCAGGAGCGCGCCGAGCCCCGCGCGTTCGAGATATCGCCGCACCGCGGGCTTCTGCCCGCCCAGCCCGTCTTCGCCCGTCTCAACCGGCAACCGCAGCGACCACTCGAGCACACGCCGGTCGAGGAACGGCGGTCGAAGCTCCAGCCCCACCGCCATCGTCGCGCGGTCGAGCTTGGGCAGGATCGATGCGGCGCAGAATCCCATGAGATCCAGCCGCTGCCCTCGCCGAGGCCACGGCAGGCCCGGTCGATCCTCCGCGAGCAGCCACTGCGCGTAGCGGTCCTCATCGAACCGCGCTCCGAGGGGCGCGAGCAGCGCCGTCGCTTCCCTCGGGTGGAACCGGGGGAACACGGCCTGCAAATGCGCATGAACAAACGATCGCGACGCGAGGTCGCGCAGCGCCGCTGCACGCGACGCCGGGGGAGCGCTGAGATCACCCATGAGCATCGCGGCGCCGATGTCGGGCCTTCCGATCGTCGGCTCGCGGGTGTGCCACGAATAACCGCCGAAGGCCTCATCGCCGCCGTCGCCGGAAATGACCACCTTGCCGACGCCGCGCGCGGTTGCGGCGACGCGAGTCATCGTCAGAAGCGCGCCGTAGCACTGCGGCTCGTCGAAGGTTGCCGCGGCTTGGTGCAGCATCGCCACGGCGTCCCGCGCCGAGAGCCGCTCGACGTGGTGCGCCAAGCCCAGTTGCCGCGCGGTCTCCGACGCGATCGGCGATTCATCGTCCGGTTCGCTCAGCCCCAGTGTCACCGCGGTTGGCCGCTCGCCCATCGCCGCCAGCGCAGCGGCGGTCGCGGACGAATCCAACCCACCGGATAGCAGGAGCGAGACGGGCACATCTGACGAGAGCATCCATTCGTGGCACACGGGCTCGAAGACTCGCGCGAAATCGTCGGCTGTCGCGCGCTGGCTCGGGTCGATTTCCTCGGACGGTGACCAGTGCCGCCATCGCACCGGGCCGACGCCCACTCGCCAGAGCATCGCTCGCCCGGGTTCGAACTTCTCAATCCCCCTCCACGCCGTCATCGGCGCGGGGATCGCGCCGAGCGAGAGCATCGCGGCGAGCGCATCGCCATCCACTTCGGCGCCGCCCGGAAGGAGTTCGCGCACGGCGTCGGCGGTGGATCCAAAATAGAGATGGCCATTATCCCTTGACCAATAGAGCGGCTTGATCGAGAGGTGATCGGTCGCGAGCAGGAGGGTTCGCTCGCGAGCGTCCCACAGCGCGAAGGCGTACATCCCGTGGAGCATGGGTGGCACGGCCCGCGCGCCCCACTCCTCGCACGCGCGGAGCAGGACCTCGGTGTCGCTCCGCGTGCGGAAACGATGGCCGCGGATTTCCAGACGCGTGCGGAGTTCCGTGGCGTTCACGATCTCGCCGTTGTACACGAGCGTGAAGCGCCCGTCCTCGCTCGTCATGGGCTGGGCGGCGGCATCGGAAACATCCTGGACCGCCAGCCGGGCGTGCCCGAGCCGGGCATATCCCGAGGCGCAGCGGAACTCGCCATGCCCGTCTGGACCGCGCGGAGCAATGGCACGCATCGCCGATGCCCATCGCCGCTCGGCGCGCATATCGGCGGCCAGCCGCTGCCCGGGGTCTGTCGAGATGATGCCGGCGATGCCGCACACGCGCCCTTACTCCTTCACGATCTCGGCGGAAAGCCAGTATTCCCCCCACGTCGCAAGACACTCCGATATCTTCAGGCCGCCCTCGCGCAGCTCGCCCTCGAGCTGCTCACGCGAATACTCCGTTTCGTGCGTGGGATCGAGGCGCCACTCGACGCCGAGCTCCTTTTTGAGCGGCACGCGCCAGTCGCGATCGAATGCCGGGACACGGATGAGGAACGCGCGGGGCGAATACCACTCCGCCCACATCCGCAGCAGCTTCGCGCGGTCCTTCAAGTGCTCCAGCACGTTCGAAAGCACGACCACGTCAAACCACCCCCCGCGCCCGCTCGCGCGAGTCGTCGTGATATCGCCTTCGAGCAGCTCGAGCTGATGTTCGACACCCGCCTTCGCCGCGACGCTGGCGGCGCGGTCCAGGTTCGCCTTCGACAGATCAATCCCGGTGACGGTTGCACCGCATTTCGTCGCGATTGAGACGGCCAGGGCCCCTACGCCGCACCCCAGATCGATGACGCGCTCGCCCGGTTTGATGCGCGCGGTGAAGAAATCGTGGTACCGCATCAGGCGGTGCTTGGGGTGCAGCTCGCCAGGCTCGGCGGCCTTCGCGGCGTCACCATGGATCTCGTAGAGCCGCGCGTCGAGCGTCATGAGCGTGCGGATGCCGCGGGCGGGATCGACTCGCTTCAGATAGCCGCGCACGGCGCCCTCGAACGCACCGGCGGCGGCCGGGGGCTCCATCGCCAGCAGTTCCGGGGACCACCGCACGACGGGGGCTGCTTGTGTCCCGGCCGCACCGCCGCGTTCCAGCGCGCGCTGGTGTGCGGAGAGTTCGAGGTCAACGACTCCCGCCAAGGCGTATCGATCACGGACGCGCTCGGCGGCGGTGCGGCCGAGCATGGTCCGAAGCTCGGCGTTGTCCAGCAGCGCGGCGAGAGAACGGGCCACGGAGCTCGCGTCGGCATCGCAGACGGCGCCCGCTCTCCGATCGTCCACCACGTCGGACAGGCCCGGCGCGCGGACGACGGCGACGGCACAGCCGCGGCTCATCGCCTCGATCACCGTCTTCGGGTGCCCTTCGTACGCTGAGCACTGGGCGTACACGGCGCAGCGGTCCATTCGTTTCATGAGCTCGTCGTGCGCGATCCGGGCTTCGAACCGCACGCTCACGGTAAGCCGCTCCGCGAGCCGTCGCAGTTCGGCCTCCAGAGGCCCCTCACCGATGATCTCGAGCTTCGCGCTCGATCGCCACCGCTCGGGCAGCTTGGCCATGGCCTCGATGAGCATCGCGACGCGCTTCTGGGCCGTGAGGCGACCGGCGTACAGAATGGTCGTTTCATCTCGACGGGCACCGGGGCCGGGCGGCGTCGCCGGTCCCGAGTCGACTTCGACGTAGTTCGGCACGACGGTGCATCGCGCGGGATCGATGCCGTGCCGCCATGAAAGATCGTCGACCATCGAAGAGGTCGTTCCGACGATGAAATCCGCCCCGCGGCAGAGCTCGCCTTCGATCGCACCGGCATTCATCGCCTCGCGCGAGTCGGGGCCGTGCTCCCAAGCGGCGAAACGCGAAAGCGGGTATCCGCCGCGGGCCACGAGGCCGACGCGAACTCCGGCGCGGCGCAACGCGTCGGCGATCGCGAGCGCCCAAGGGCCGCTGTCCATCTGGTTGGTCTTGACGATCGCGCTCGCGCAGCCGCGCACGGTCTCGACCACGCGCTCCGCGGCGCGGCCTGTTGATCGCGGGGCATCGTGAACCGCCGTTTCGCCGAGCGCGATGACGGTTGGCGCCGGCGAAAGTCCCGCCGCGATCGTTTCCTCGGTCGCCGTTTCGCCGAAGGTGACGAGCACGAAACGCGCGTAGCGTCCGCTCGTCGCGAGTTCCCGGTACAGCGCCCACTCGCGGCCCAGCATGCCCGTCTTGCGCCAGGTGTCGAGCGAGACACCGGCGCTGAAGACGAGCACCAGCGCTTCGGCCTTTGCGTCGGACCCCGGGCCGCCGGCGCCGCTCATCGGAAAGGCTCCCGGCGGAACACGGCCCACATCGTCCCGCGCGTCACGGCCGGGTCGTCGAGCAGGTTGCGCCCGGTGTGGTCGCGCCACGTGTATTTCGTAGCCGGCTCGAAGTCGATTTGTTCCGGGACAAAGCCGTTGCGGGCTGCCCCGGCGCGGACGAACTCCTCGGCTTCGGTCGCGCTGAAGAACCAGCGGTGACGATCGACGGGTGCTTTCTCCGGCAAGCCGTAGTATTTCGCGCGGCCGCGACCGCCGCCGGCGATCGACTCGATCACGCACGCTAGCGGGTTGGGCAGCGAAATGATCGCACGCTCGCGCGCCACGCGGAAGAGTTCGTCCAACATGACCGGCGCGCGCTCAAGATGCTCCAGCACGTCGGTGCACACAACCGTGTCGAAACTCTCCCCATTGAATGGGAGGTTGTCTCGATCGAGGTTCACAACCACATCCGCGCCTTCCTGGATGTCCACTCCGGTGTAGCGCGCGGGGTCCCCCACAAGATCACGGAGCCGCGCCACGTCGCATCCGACGTCGAGCACGGAACCGGCGAGGATCGGGCGGTACTTCTCGGCGATATAGACCGCCTTGCTCGCGCGATCGGTGTAACGCGTCGCGGACGCGTACAGCACCCTCTCATTCTGCGCGGTCGCTGTAGTCACCGTCGTCCTCCATCGGCACAACCAAGGCCCGAGAACACGAGTTCCAGCAGTTCCGCGGCGAATCGGTCGGTCGTCATCCACTCCCGGGCCGCTTCTGCATGGCCGGCGATCGTTTTTTGGCGCCACACCGAGTCGCCGATCGCTCGTGAGAGTTGCTCTTCCAACTCGGCGCGGCTTTCGAAGAGCGTTTCCTGCGCGTTCGGGAACGACACGTCCGGGAAGACTCGCGGGTCGATCTCGTCAATCGGGTCCGCGCGTTCGCCCCGATTCTTCTCGAACGCGCGCGTTTTGAGCAACACGTTCATTCCGGAGCCCACAAACCGCGACCGCGCCGAGAAGTGCCGGTACTGTCCGTAGATCTCCTGAAGCGGGGAGAGGTCGTACCACCACACGCCGCGTTCGTCCTTCTTCTCCGGCGTCAGTTCGATGAAGGCCCGCCGCCGGAGCCCTTCGACAATCAGCTCATGATCGGGGCACGGGCCGCGCCGGAGCATCAGCCCGCCGGAGAGCGCACACTCCGCGACGCGCTGGTGGGCGTTCGTCGCGAGCGAGGCATGAAGACAGGTGCACGCCGAGCGGTACGCCGCGCAGAGCAACCGGTTGTCGTGGTTGATCCCCGGTTGTGCAAACTCGGCGAGCTTGGGGTGGCGCTCCCATCCGCGGCCGTAGATCCTCATCCGCCACTCGCGTCGTCGGCAGATCTCCGCCGCCCATTCCAGCGTCGTGTGCCGGTGCAGCCGCTCGGCGATCACGAGGAAATAGTTGCTGCGGAACGCGTCGATCAGCCGCGGGTCCGCGCCGCGCACGCCCGCTTCGTCCATCACCTCGTTGAGCAACGTGGGGATGTGCTTCATGGGCGGGTCGTCGCCGCAGAAGTTCTCGCGGAGTTTGACGATCGAGAGGTCCATCGCGCGCCCGACGATCGGGTTCGAACCCATCCCGGCG